>CAYUEH010000360.1:0-4243 GCA_964442465.1 uncultured Laspinema sp.
CGCGCAATGCCCCTCGAAATAAATTGGGACGAAATTCAGGAGTTTTATCCACTAATTGAGGACATTGACCTTGACCTTTCAGATAAACCTGACATAATCGAATCCCCTGAACTTTGATTGGGTGTTTTGCTTCTGCCTCAATGCGATTTTCAGGCATTCCATAACCGCTACTCGTCCGACATCCAATCCCGTATCCGAGGGCGGTTTCCCAAATTTTCCACACTTCATCCCAGTTTGTCCCCTGGGTATCCGTGGTGGAAATCCCAAACTGTAACGTAGGGCGATCGAGGGAAATTAGGGCGTAACCACTTTCTCCGGAGGGTTTTTTCGTGGTTATACTGACTTCCACTTGCCACTTTTGCTGCGGGTGAACCAGATCCACTAAGTTTTTTTTCCATTCGTCGCTGATGGGATAACCGCCATGAAAACGCAGGATTCCAGGTTGTTCAGCATCGCCACAGTACAGAGAGAGGCGATCGCTGGCGATTTGTTTGCAGGCATGGCGAAATACCCCTTTCATGCTGCTACCGGGATAAATCGGCCATCCATAAGCCCCGATCGCCGGACGGATAATCCCCTCATCCTGTCCCCCATTGGTCACGAAGCGCCAACTTATTGTATAAGTGCGCGTTTCTACCCCTTCACCAAATTGGGGGGCAGTGGGATAAATTCGTTCGGTCCATTGATCCGCCCAACGCTGGGAATCTTGTTTGTCTGTTTCGCTATTGATATATTGAAGTTGCGATCGCCCTCTAGTTTGTGCTTGAAACATCAAAGGAATGTGGCGATCGGCATTGGGAATAGTCATGCTTCGTCCTCCGTTTCATTGGTGTTTAATTCAGCCGACCCTTTATACCGTTGCGTCCACCACACGATGCAATCGCATAACTGGGTAAGGACCGCTAAAATAATCCGTTGATCCTCTTTATTAATCTGACACAATTTCTGCGCCATTGCTTTAACAGCTAGGGTATTATCGACATGAACCCTATCATTAGGAACGGTAATCCCAGATTGTTGCATGACCTCAACTAACGCATCCCAGGTTTCTTTCCAATATTGGGATTTATCCGGTTCTTTGAGTTGCAAGCGCAGGTGTTCTCCCCAAAATCGTTCCAATCCATAGGCAACGGATTCACGCATTTTAAAGGATTGATTCAGAGAATTTTTTCGTTTTCCCGTTGCTGCCATTGCATCGCGATCGCGCTGTCGGGCATCGAGAACTAACTGTTGCGCTACTTGGTCTAAACTATAGGATGTCCACGCCATTATTGTTTTACCTCCTGGGGTTGGGCTAAACTATCACCGACTAACGTCACATTGCAACGACCGAAACCGATGGATTCCAATCCACCAAAATACAACTCTTGGGAATAGGGTTGAGAATTGAGGGGGCCAAACGGTTGCCATCCCGGTTCTTTCAATGCCACGGGAAAGACTAAAATGCTGCCGACGGGTAATGCTTCCGTGTTAAAAAATGCCCCGCGTTCTGTATCCACTTTTTTCATGTCGTCCAGCAATTTCACGCGACTTTGACGATATAATGCCATATCATGAATGTTACCGATATCGCGGTCATCCACAACAACTAAAGATTTTGTGGATAAATTTGTCCCCGTTGGAATCCAAGGGTTAAGGTCAACTTGATGGTCGATTTCGAGAAATCCTAAGTTGAAAAACAACACCTTTTTCTGAGTCCCAGGAACCTGACGCCCTTCTAAGTCCGGTGATGCAGTATAAGGGTTGGGAACGGGTGGAGTTATATTAGCAATTTGCTGGTATCGTTTCAGGAGGAGGGGGGATGTTACCCAGACGATCGGTTGACCCGGACAAAACACCGGCAACCAAACCAGAGAAGCGTATTCAAATTTAACACGCGCTTCGGTTGTCCCCCCATCTTCGCGACCCTGTACCGCTTCATGTCCATACCAATGACCCACATTGCCTTTAGTGTTCTGATTGCCGCGCATATCCGCCCGAAATCGCCCCCGAATCGAACTCCCGGGGATAATCCCAGTTAGGGTAAATTGGTCGCGAAAAATGAGGTTGAGGTTGCCGGTTTCCTCTCCCGCAGATGCGCCTACATGGAGGGGGGCTAAGGTTTCGATGATGCCATAAGCTTTATGATACATTGAGAGTCTCCGATAGTTAGGTGAGAGGTTCAGATACTGCCCCATTCAGAGGCAAGGATAGTCCGCATCCCCAGCGTTTGAAGGAATATCCTTCCGTGGGAAACCAGTCTTCGGGCCATTCTTGCCATGCTTTTTGGGGTTGGTCTACAATGTAGACGGTTCCAGGGGGAACGGCATATCGCCCTCGGGATAAGAGTTTCGGTTGATGGGGTGGTCCATCTTTGCAGTCGCCTAACCGAAATCTCATGGGTTGGGGACGCTGGGTTAACAGGGATTTGGGGTTGGATTCGTTTTCATACCACACGCTTTGCCAGTCGTTTCCTTGTTTGACTCTGGGTTCGCGATAGGACAGGCGATTAGACCCCCAGATTGCTGGTGTAATCAGGGCAAAACTGCGTTGCAACGGTTGCGCGAGGAGGGTTTTTGTCGGTTCTGCGATCGCCTCACAACGAATTTCTACTATGTGACCCTCTCCCCCAAACCGATACCACCCCTCGGGGATTTCTGCGTTGGATAAATAGACTAAACAAGTCTCCGGATCGAGTTGGACGGCGTTTTCTAAAAATAAACTGCCTTGATGATCAGCAGCATCGGTGTTGACATGGCGTTCATTCTCTCGTAGGCGAGGATGGAGATGGGGTAAAAATTTCCAAGGATTCGTTTTAACTTCGGGTTTTTCTTCTCCCTTGCCTTGCAGGTTGTGCCAATCTTCTATCCCCACCCAAGTGCCATTTTCAAATTTATCATTAGGCGGTTTCTCTCCCGAGGGAAGTAACCATTTCTCTCCCTGCCAAGTGAGGATATGTTGGATAATCTGGTCTTTGACTAAACAATTAAATGGGGTGGCAACGTAGAAGTTTTGAATGTCCCTCTCTTCCGCCCAGAATGGTCCCGCGAGTTGCAATGTTTTCAGTTTTTCTTTGTCCGCTGCGGTTTGCCATTCAGCAGCAAAAATGCCGGATAAGGTGGCCGCAGAGGGGGGGAAACTGGTACCCGATCGCCCGACTAAATTTTCAGGAGAGAGGTATCTTCCGGCGCTACCATAGAGGAATCCCAGGGGTTGGATGAGGATGAGGTATTGGAACATAAATGAAAGCCTACTTTCGCCAGATTGATAATCCATTCATTCAGGGCTGCATTCACCTTGGTTTGGCTGATTTTACCATCTTCATGGTAGGTTTCTGGTTCGCCTAAAATTCCGGCAATTCCCTCTGTATTAAACCAGTTTTTTGGGTCTAAGATGTCTTTGTAGGTGGGGAAATAAATATCAGCTAATGCTTCGGCAATTTTAATTTGCTGGTTGGTGAAGGCATAGCGGGCTTCTAAAATGGCAATATCTTGGTAAATATGCGCCCAATTTTGGTTTTTTTGGCTGCGATCGCGATAGGCGGATAAAATATCCAGAACCCGCCAGGGACAGACCCATTCTAGGTGATTGCCACTGTTGAATAACACTCGCAAAGCCAGGCGATCGCGTCCGCATTTTTTGGCCCTTTGTTCCGCTAGTCGCCCATGTTGCAACACATCCCGCTGAGGGACATTGGGGGCAGCCCAAACAAACCCCACACTGACGGTAATTTTATCCGCATAACCATGTTTTTCCCAGACTTCGGGGAGGTTGGCAAACCACTGTAAACACTCGGCTGCGGTGAGTTTACCGGGGGTCGCACTTTGGAATAACACCCCCATGAAATCATCGCCCCCAGCATAGACAATCCGACCGAGTTTGCTCTGTTTCATGTAGGGTTTGAGTTCATTTTCACCCCATTCCATTAAAGATTGGCTAAACTTTTTCAGTTCTTCGCGTTCGGTTTCTTCTCCTTTTGCTGCTAATTCTTGGAGGAATTTTCCCATGCGATCGCCATCCCCCTGAAACCACCCCGTCCAAGATTGTTCCTCATGGCGATTCACTTCTTTAAACGGTTTTTCCGGGATTTCAATCGTTGTGGATTGCAACGCTTTTTGGATGAACTCTTCCGAAAGTTCGATGCTGGGATGCTTGATTTCCAGTTGGATTTTCTCGGCAACGGCATCTACAGTAATCAAGCGTTTAATTAGTTCAGGAATGCTCAACTGTTCCCGAGGGGTAATAATTGCCTCACCGATTTTTT
>CAYUEH010000360.1:4343-5939 GCA_964442465.1 uncultured Laspinema sp.
GTAGAACTTTCCCCCTTCCAGTTAATTCCCACCCAATCCCGGGGACGTTTGATATCATTAAGGGATTCTCTGGCGGCAGTAATGGTATCGCCAGTTGCCCAGAAAAATTCCCAGGCATGGTGAGTCCAATCTTTCCACTCCCGCTTCCAGCAATAGTTAAAATTGGGAACCTGTTCTTCAATCCATTGGCGGCAGGTTTCCACAATATTTTGCCACGCTTTTTTAAAAGTCGCCTCAGCATCCGCTTGGCTAAATAAACCGTGGATAATAATCTGATTGGGCGTTCCCTGAGTCACATTAATAATCGCCGGGGAAATTACATTTAACCCTTGCTGACTTGCTGCTTGGCAGAGGACGCGGGAGAGGTATGATAGCAGAAAGGAACTGCCATACAAGTCGCGCAATTTGCGAGACTTTTCGATAAATCCTTGAACAGGGGCGAAAGTAATAGCGGTATAACCCGATTCATTCATGGCATTAGCTTTTTTCCGGTCTATGTTGCCATTGTACTCGGCCCTGGAAGGTTAGCCTTCCAATTCCAAGTACAATTCTATAGTATCCATGCACCCACTCCTCGAAATCGTTATGAAACCTCACAATCCGCAACCTAAGTTATCATCCCGGTTAAGAAAGGTTACAAAAAAGGGTCTTGGCGTCCTGGAAAAAGGCGCAAGGGGAACGGTGAGAGTCGCAATCCAGGGGAAAGACGCGATCGCCCGAATGGTAACATCCGCATGGAAAGGAACCCAGGCGATCGCCCGTCGTTGCGGGAGTGCGATCGGCGGATTTTGGTCCAGTCTGCAACTGGGGCGAATTTTCCGGCGGGTGGGGTTGCCGATTTGGGTGTTAATGGGATTGGCGATCGCCAGTTTAATCGTGGATAATCTCCTCAAACTGCTGGAATTGGTGATTCGTTATTTCTTGGCAACCACACCGATTCCCACCCCAAAAGACTATCTAGTTCATTTTATCATGATAGTAGTGGGGTTAGGATTAATTGTAGTGATGAGTTTAGGATTTAAACTCCGTCGTCCCCTCACCCAAGGAAGGTTTATCAGCGATGGATTGACCCAACCCGATGGCAAAAAAGGGTTGATTTTGCTGGTTAGCAATCCAGCGAGTGCCATGTTTTCCATTAAATATCACTACGAAACCAAGCGGACTTTAGAAACCGTCTGGTTAATTCCCTCCGATGATAGTCAAAGCAACCAATTCGACAGCAGTTCTCAGAATAAAGCGCAAGAGATCCAAAAACTCTGTGAAGAACTCAGCATAAATTTACAGAAAGAGGATGCGCTCAACAATCGACCCACTCTACCGCCCTTGAAAGTCACTGTTGAAAAAGGCGTTTCTCCGGCGGATGCCCAGGACACCTTTAGTATGGTTAACAAAATTTACCGAAAAAGTCACTATCCTGCGGATGAAATTGCGGCAGATTTCACCGGCGGCACTAAACTGATGTCCGTGGGAATGATTATGGCCTGTCTCAAACGCGATCGGGTGTTAGAATATGTATCATTTAATCCCGCCACGAAACAATCTTTCGGTCCCTATATCATTGATTATCAGCATAGTGCCTTCGATTTGATTAGTTAG
>CAYUEH010000361.1:0-5938 GCA_964442465.1 uncultured Laspinema sp.
CCTACCTTCTTAAGGGGGGTTGGGGGGATCAATCCTTTTTTTTGCAAGAGGTCTATTAGAAATAAAATTGCGAATCTGTTCGGCGACGAGATCCGGGAGTTCCTCGGGTAAATTAGACTGGCCTTCGGGAATCCGATGTAAATCCGCATCAGCGATCGCCCGATGGTAGGTTTCCGATAAAGCGACTGCCGTGGGGGTATCGCGATCGCCAATTAAAATCACAACCGGGATTTTAAGCCAACTCAAACGGTCCTGCAACAACTCCCCTTCAATTTCACTCTTGCGACGTTGGAACAAAATCTGACAAGCTACCCCAAATTTTTGCAAGCGATCGGCATTTAACAAAGCTTGATGCATCACTTGATGCAAGCGCAACAGTCTGGCGATGGGAAACAGAACCGATTGTAAAGCGCGAATCAAAGGCAATGCCTGGATCCAAAGGCGAGTCCGGAACCAGCGCTTTTTCAACCCCTCTACCTGGACCCCTTCCGGTGCCAGCAACACCAATCCTGGCACCACCTCGGGATATTTCAGGGCGTAACTTGCTGCCACCCAAGCGCCGAGAGAGTCACCCACCAGATAAACCGGGCCGGGGTTCACCGTTTCCAGAAATTCGTGTAAACACTCCACCTGGAGGGCGATCGAGTAGTGGATATTCGGCTGTTCTGACTCACCAAACCCCAGTAAATCTAAGGCAAAACAGTGATAACTGGCCCGGAGGCGCTCAATCACCGGCACCCATTGAGCGCTATCGCTCCACGAACCATGCAAAAATACTAGAGTGAGTCCCTCCTGGCCGACTTCACGCCAGAACAGTTGCCCTTGGGACAGTTTGATTCGGGAATTGCGGAGCGGTAGAGTCATCCTGGGTCCTTGAAACGCATCCGTATCGAGTTAAGGGTTGATGAGGCACAGAGGAATTGAGGATCGCCATTGAAAGAAGGAAACCCGAGGCAACTCCTCTGTGCCCAGATCAGGCTAACACGCTCCCCGACCAAATTAAGCGACCGTCGTCACACCATTGAGAAAGTCCTGTAATTGGCGATCGTGGTCATGGGACAGTTGACCCAGGGGTAGCGAATCCCGGTCAAAAGCCTTGACCTCCAGAATTTCAGCGGTATCATAGATTTTCATCTCCCCCTGGACCTGTGCCGCAACGACGACGCAGATCGAATGAATCCGGGGATCGCGATCGGGGGCGGAATAAATTCCCACTAAGCGACCCACTTGAGTCACTTCTAGGCCCGTTTCTTCCGTGAGTTCCCGTTTTAAGGTATTCGGAATATCTTCTCCCCAGTCCACCATGCCTCCAGGTAGACCCCACTTGCCATTATCGCGACGCCGGATCAACACGATTTGACCGTTGTCTAACAGGGGAATAATGCTAATTCCGAGGACGGGATGTCGAAACACAATCCCGAGTACGGCTTGAGTAAAATGCCATAAGCGCTTCATAAATTAAATCATCCTGGATTCAACGACCACGACCCAGACTCAAATTTTTTTTACCCCGATCGCCTTGTTGTTTAGCCTTGATCTGACTTCCTCCCTCTGCTCCATGAGCCAAAAATCAACGTAGAACAACTCTGTGACTTGAGCCAAGAGATGAAACCGTTGCCAACCCGTCCTGATTTTAACCTACAACCTCCTAGAATCATCGTTGATGAGTCTACAGGATTTCAAGACACCCAATCCTGACTTGGACAAGTTTGTAGTAACGACTTCAGTCGTTCCCCCCCCATCCCCCATCCCGTAAGGCCCAATAACCAATGACCAATGACAAACGACCAATGACCAATGACCAATGACAAATGACCAATGACCAATGACCTTTCCCCCCAGGATGGGGATAGCTCTTTCCTGTTATCATGAATGCAGTGCTACGCAAGTTCGGTGATGACTGTGATTGAGATTCCATAGAGCTCAGTTGCAGTCTTTGCCGAGACCAATTCGAGAAATTGTGCGTTCCCTAGCATAAAATAGTGGATCGGATTCATCCTTCAGTAGCGGGCGTCAACCGTCCCATCCAAAAGAGACTCACCGGATGATGGGCGATCGCTTGCTTTCTTTCGGGAGAAAGGTTCTGATCAAACCCGAAGGGATGGGATTGATTCTATCCCCATCCGCAATGGGTGAGCTGGGGTTCACCCTCGGTACGAAACTGCTCGGATATCCGGTGGGAGTGCTAACCCTTACCCCTGTTTACGGAATTCAGTCCCCTTGCCCTGTTTGTTCTAACTCCTGATTGTGCAATTGACAACTGTGCAATCCATAGCGCGATCGCCGGGGGGTCAGCTTGTACCTCCTGGCGCTCATACCCTAGAGCTACCCTTGAGCCAAGAGTCATTTTTGTTGTTTATCCATGAGGTCCATAATAATGGCAAAACGTCGCAATCCCAAAAAAGAAAAAGCACAACGGAACAAAGCTTATGCGCGCCAATTCCGCAAACCGACTAATTCCGGTCGTTTTTTCAAGAACCGTAACTCTAATATGAATAGCAACCGTGACGAAAATAGCGAAAACACGGAAGGGGAAGAAAACTAACGGAATTCTCTGGGATTTAAACCTCAGTCAAGGCGGAGTTTAGCCCCCGATGAAGTTGGGTGAATCAAGAGGATAAAGTCCGGTTGAGTTACGGATTTTTGATGGGTTTGGGAGAGTAAAGGGGAGTCGAAGTGGAGGGTCAGTTGCCCTCGATGTTGTAACTGGCAACTTTGGACTCCCGGGTTATGAACCCGAAACATCGAGCCGTTGCCTGGAGAACATCCTCTAACCTCGCAACTCGACTCCCCCAGTGGGAAAAACATCGGTTCCGAGTGGGCGATCGCCATCAGATTGCCCACTACCGAATTTTTCTGGGATTCCAAGGCGATCGCCTGCCTAGATTCAATCCTCAACTGGGTTCTGGAGGGCTGATCAAACCCTTTCTTTTTAGATCACTCCACTGCCATGTTGCCCATTCGCTACGTCAACTCCGGGCAATTCATTCTCCTTCAAATTCTCCTCCTCACCGGAAGAGACTCTCCGAAAAACTGCCGGAAACAAGCTGAGGGATAACATGAACTCACCCGAAAATTTTTCAGATCAAGACCAGACTCCAAAACTCCCGAAGGCAGAGGAGAAAAGAGCCAGACTATTAGACAGACCTCGATCAACTCACCGGGAAAGCAAAAATTGCAGATTTTTCTTTCTCATGCCAGAAATTCGTTAAAACTTTATAAAAAAATGTTTCCCTGACCCTAGAAATTCGTTAAAACTTTATAAAAAAATGTTTCCCTGACCCTAGAAATCGGATAAAATTTCTGTAAAACTAACCCATGAAGAGGGGAGAGAAAAGGGGGGTATCCCGGGAAGAAGGGGAAACTTCACGGAACCCATGAAATCTGGGGATGCGGTCGAAACGCCTCAATCCCAGGGAAAACCTCACTCCCGGCAATCGCTTTTGCTGCCGAAGAATACCCATGACGGTTAGTAAACGAGGAATAGACGCGATCGGGCAAATGTTCTGACACCCTAAGTGCTTTCCTGGGAAGTCGTTACATAGAAAGCCTCAATCTGTTCTGGTTTGGACTGATGAAAAAGGGTCCTATCGAGGAGTAAAGTAAAAGAAAAGCAACAGCGTTTGTCCCTTGAAGGGCTAGGGAAAAAATCGCGATAGCGAAACAGGCGCTGGGTCTGTTGTATGCAGAGAAACGGCTCATAGAGCGGCACGGAGTAAAAAAAAGCAATGGCAAATCATCCAACTCAGCCAGTCCATGCTCAGGCGGCGATCGCAGATATCGAAACCAGAATCGATACCCTCACCACGGCTGTACAGCAGGGACCCTCGGGATTAGAGCAGGTCATCAAGGCATTAAAGGACGAATCAGAACCCGTGCAGCGTGCGGCCTACTTGCTGCTGCGAAACCGGCCCGAACTAGAGGTTCGCAAAGCCTTACAAGACTATAACCCCTACCGCTTTTTTAAGTGCATCCGCACGATGGGGGGGCATTCCAGCCGGATTTATTCCGTGGCGATTAGCCCCAATGGATGGTTGGTCGCCAGTGGTAGCAATGACAATACCATTAAACTCTGGAATCTTGAAACCGGAGAAGAACTCGGCATTCTCAGTGGACATTCCGATTGGGTGGACTCCGTTGCCTTTAGTCCCGATGGTCGTTTCCTCGCCAGTGGCAGTGGGGATGCCACCCTCAAACTCTGGACCATCAACGAGGAAAACTCCCCCAAAATAGCCTCCCTCAAACAGACCCTCACCGGCCATTCCCGGTGGGTCACCTCAGTCACCTTTAGTCCCGATAGCCAACTCCTGGTTTCCGGTTCCAAGGACAATACCATTAAACTCTGGAATATTGAGACTGGGGAAGAACTCAGAACCCTAGAGGGTCATTACGACTGGGTGTATTCCGTCGCCTTTAGTCCCGATGGTCAACAGTTAGTCAGTGGCGGAGACAGTACCGTTAAATTATGGAATCTTGACACCGGGGAAGAATTACAGACCTTTACCGGACATCGCGACTGGGTGTATTCTGTCGCCTTGAGTCCCGATGGACAGCGGATTGCCAGTGGCAGTGAAGATGGCACAATTAAACTGTGGAGTGTGAGTGATCCGAAGGCGATCGCCACCCTCACCAGCCATACTGCGGGAGTCAACGCCGTCACCTTCAGTCTGGAGGGACGGTTGCTGATCAGTGCCAGTGCCGATGATACCGTGCAACTGTGGAATGTAGAAACCGGGAAAATCCCCGAAGATTCAGCCTTAAAAATCCTCAGAGGACATGGAGAGTGGGTCAGTTCCCTGGCGATCGCTCCCGATGGACGCCGGTTAATCAGCGGCAGCGGCGATCGCACCCTGAAAGTCTGGAGTTTAGAAACCGGCGAAGAACTCCGCACCCTGGGAGGGGACGCCGAATGGGTGGATTCCGTCGTCTTTACCCCCGATGGTCAAATGGTCGGCAGTGGCAGTGGTGGAGACACCGCCAAATGGAACCTACACAGTGGCGAAGAATTGCGATCGCTCAGTGGCATCTCTAGCTGGGTCGAAGATATCGCCGTCAGTCCCGACGGCAGTCGCGTCGCCAGTGGCAGTGAAGATGGACTCGTCAAAATCTGGAGTCTCAACAGTGGCGTCCTCGCCATCCTCCTCTCCGGACATTCCGAAGGCGTTTGGTCCGTCACCTTCAGTCCCGATAGCAAACTCCTCGCCTCCGGTAGCGGTGACGAAACCATCAAAATCTGGAACCTGCAAACCGGCAAAGAAATTCGCACCCTACGCGGTCATTCCTATCGCGTCGATGCCGTCGCCATGCATCCCAACCTGCCCATTCTAGCCAGTGGGTCCGCTGATGAAACCATCAAACTCTGGAACCTGGAAACCGGAGTCGAAATTAGCACACTAAAAGGCCACTCCGACGCCGTATCCTCGGTTCTGTTCAGTCCTGACGGGGAATCTTTAGCCAGTAGCAGCATGGATGGCACTATCAAACTCTGGAATTGGAATACCTCCGCAGAACTCGGCACCCTAGAAGGTCATGCCGATGCGGTTAATTCTATCAGCTTTAGTCCCACAGGCAAAACCATCGCCAGTGGCTGTGAAGATGGCTCCATCAAACTCTGGAACTTAAGTACCTGTGAGGAACGCGGTACCCTTTCCGCTCATTCAGAACCCGTTAATTCCGTCGCCTTCAGTCGCGATGGTTATCAATTGGCCAGTGGCAGTGCAGATAGTACCCTCAAAATCTGGCATCTGCGGACGGGGAAAGAATTCCGGATGTTTTCAGGTCATTCTAACTGGGTCAATGCAGTGGCGTTCAGTCCCTCCACTTCCCATTTCATCGTCAGTGGCAGCGCTGATGGGACGGTTAAAGTTTGGGGAGTGGAGTGATTGGGGAGGATGGGGAGGATGGGGAGGATGGGGAGGATGGGGAGGATGGGGAGGAT
>CAYUEH010000362.1:0-5920 GCA_964442465.1 uncultured Laspinema sp.
AAAAAACAATTTGACTGGGGTTGATTGGATTAGTTCGACTTCCCCTACCTTGCCTGCGCTGTTAAAAATTGCAATTAAACCCTCACCCTTGTCAATCTTCCTCTAGGGAGAGTTGATTTGAAAAATTTAATCTTATAAATGATAACAAATTATCTTTTTTGAAACCTAAAAATAGTTTTAAGTATTTCTCCTGCTCCGCCGCCATAAACTGGAAAAATATTTCTCAAACCATATTTTTTATGAGGTTTAAAACACCTATTAATATTCTATTATAGCACAAAAAATAAAAATATGTTATAAACTGAGAAACCGAAAATCCCATTTTTACAAATCCGATTACCAGGAGTTCGTTTATGGCAAACCTGTGGCCGTTGATGGAAACGAATGGGGGAGACATCACCCGGTTGTTGATCGGAACTCCCTTAGCTCAAGTTTTAAGCGGTCCCATTAAAGACCCCGTTGCCATTTTTTTGATTATCATGGCAATGATGCTGATCGCGCCTTTGGTTTTTGAGCGGTTAAAACTGCCGGGAATTGTGGGCCTAATTCTAGCTGGAGTCGTCATCGGACCCTACGGCTTAGGATTATTAGCCAGGGATGAGACCATTGTGCTATTAGGCACAGTGGGGTTACTATTTTTAATGTTTATGGCCGGGTTAGAAACCAGCTTAGATGACCTCAAACTCAATGCGGATAAAGCCATTATCTTTGGGTTATCCACCTTTGCCATTCCAATGGTGTTGGGAACTGGGGCGATGTTGTTGCTAGGATATAGTTGGTTAGCCGCAATTCTAGTTGCCTCTTGTTTTGCCTCTCATACCCTGTTGGCATTGCCAGTTTTGACCCGCTTGGGAATCATGCGAGTTCAAGCAGTAACTGCCACATTGGGAGGAACCTTAATCACAAATGTTTTAGCATTGTTAGTATTAGCCGTTGTCGTCAAAGCGCATGGGGGTGCATTAACCCTACAATTTTGGCTATTTCTCATCCCTGCCTTGGGGATTTATACCGTTGCCACCTTGTGGGGAGTTCCCAAACTGGGACGATGGTTTTTCAGAAAATTTGGTCATGATGAAGGGGCAGAATTTACCTTTGTTGTGGCTACCTTGCTGGTGGTTTCTTATGTGGCGCAACTGATTGAAATCGAGGCAATTATTGGGGCGTTTTTAGCCGGGGTGGCAATTACGCAACTGATTCCGGCTTTGAGTCCGTTAATGAATCGGATTCAGTTTATTGGAAATACGCTTTTTGTCCCCTTCTTTCTGCTGTCCGTGGGGATGTTAATTGACCCGATGATTCTGATTAGTGAACCGCGATCGCTCGTGGTAGCTGCGGTAATGATTGCGGCTGAATTGATTGCTAAATATATAGCCGCATGGGGTTCTGGGAAGTTATTTGGTTGGACCTTTCCCAGTACAATGGTGGTATTTGGGTTGTCCGTTGCCCAAGCTGCTTCTACCCTAGCAGCAGTTACCGTTGCTTATGAGATAGAACTGGTGGATGAAGTCACCGTGAATGGGATTATTGCGATGATTCTCGTAAGTTGTATTGCTTCTCCCTGGATGACTGCCAAATGGGGAAAAGGAGTGAAACCCGAGGACAAAACGACCCCCCGTGAAACCGCAGGGTTGACCGATCGCGTTTTAGTTCCCGTTGCCAACCCCAGTACAGAAGATAATCTGTTAAATTTGGCGATTTTGTTGGCAAAAAACTCCAAAGGAACCTTGCTCCCCTTGCACGTACTTTCTGATAGAAATGGCAAAATTTCTCCAGAGCAAAAAATTCAACAAACCCAGTTATTAGCGGCGGCAGAAACCATTGCTCATGCGGCAACGGTAGCCGTGGAAACGATTGGTCGAATTGATGCAGCGATCGCCGGGGGAATTGTTCGCAGTGCCTCGGAACGCAATGCCACCTTAATTATCTGTGGGTGGAAAGGATATTCCACCTATCGGGAAAATTTCTTTGGCGATGTCATTGATCGGATTTTGCGGCGATCATCCGTCCCGGTTCTGATTACCCGATTTCCTCACCCCATCGAAAATACCGCTCGCATCTTTGTCGCCGCAACCGAAGCGGAAACCACCTCTTGGGAATTTAAACAAACCCTAGAAATTGCCAATACCATCGCCACTGAACTCAAGGCAAACTTACAGTTATTATTGATTGTCACTGGGGGTTCTCAAGACATTGAGTTTGACCTTGAATCCTTTGGATTGAGTGCAACCACTCCGGTGCAACGCCTGCGGGGAAACTTTGTTAGAAAAGTATCGAGAATGCTCAAAACCGATGATTTATTAGTCTTAACCTCCGGTTCCCATCAACATCAAGCCTTTGGGTCATCTGGGAGATTAGTAGAACCGGAAGCGATCGTGCGAGCCCATCCGGATGTGGCAACCATTGTAGCGCATTTTCCGCCCCGAATTTAATCCCAATCAGCTTGATACTTCTTGCAGACCCTTCAAAAGCACCCCTTGATAAGGGGGGTTGGGGGGAGCGAACACCGAATCAAAGCCAGAGGTTTGTTGTGGATCACTCAGTCTGATTCTCTATGGATTTGGTGGTCCTTTCACCGGAGCGATCGCCCCCCTCCAATTCATATTTAGAAGGTCTCTTTTTCCATTTATCCATAATATCTTTAAAATATAATTCTTGAATCCAAATCTGAGCTACAACCGTCAGGGGGAGGGCTAACAATAATCCCAAGACCCCAAAAAGACTGGCAAAGAAAATTTGCGCCACCAGGGTTACCGCTGGTAACAGAGAGACTTGTTTCGCCATGACCGTAGGCGTTAACCAATAACTTTCAATCTGTTGAATGATGATATACCAAATCAACACCGCCAAGGCTTTCCAAGGTGCATCTAATAAGGCAATCATCAAGGGAAATACCGCGCTCATGGTTGGCCCAATATTGGGAATAAAATTAAACAGTCCCGCCATCAACGCATGAACTAACACCAGATCCACTTGTAAGATCCAGAGGCCGATTCCACTTAAACTCCCGATAAAAATACAATTAATCGTAATTCCGGCCAACCAGTTTCCTAAACCAATTTCACATTCATCTAAAATTTCATTGGCACGACGGCGATAAAAAGACGGAAATAGACGGACAAATGCCTGCCGATATTCCAAGGGATTGGCTAACAGCATCAAGGTCAGCACCATCACAAATAAAAATTGCAGGGCAATTCTAAAGGAATTGGAGAAGAAATCGAAGAAATTCGTGACCGATCGCAGAACCAACGGCTGCAACTGCACAATCAACTCAGCCAGACTCGGCGGTTGCGGTAACCACAGGGGCAACTGAGTCTCCACAGATCGCAGCCAAACCCGCAACGCTAGAAACACTTGCGGTAATAACTCAATCATCCGTTGGGATTGTTCCAGAAACTGAGGAACCACCAGCCAAATAAACAGCACATTGAACAAAACCGTCAAAGAGAGAGTGATGAAAATAGCAACCGTGCGGTTAAGACGTAATCGCTTCTGGAACTGCTTGGCAATACTATTTAAAGCAGTAGCAAAAACAACCGCAACAAATAACAGTAACAACAATTGCCGAATTTCCCACAGAATATAAAGGGAAATCAGAATGGCAACAAACCCCAGCCATTGACCAAATTTCACAGGTGTTGCTCGCGCGCGATAATAAACTTTCCTTTAGGAATATAGCCCATGACCTCGGCCAATTGGGGAGAGGGGCCGCAATTTTAGGGCAGGCAACTGCCCCTACCCGGTAAAAAATCCCCGGACCCGCCCGCTTTTTTGATATTCTGAACCATTGGACTAGCAATTATTCAAACCATGCCCGCGCCCAGCACCTCTACCCTCACAGCATTTCCTCTGACAGCAGTTGTCGGTCAGGAGGCGATTAAACTCGCCCTACTGTTAACCGCAGTAGACCCCGGATTGGGAGGACTGGCGATCGCCGGTCGTCGGGGAACCGCCAAATCCGTGATGGCGCGTGCCATTCACGCCCTGTTGCCCCCGATTGAAGTGGTCAAAGACTCCATCGCCAACTGCAATCCCACCAATCCCGATGAATGGGACGACCTCACCCGAGATGCCTACCCCCACTCCGGGACCAATGGCACCACTCCCGATGAGGTTCCCACCCAAATCATTCCCGCCCCCTTTGTGCAAATCCCTCTTGGGGTCACGGAAGACCGTTTATTAGGGTCTGTGGATGTGGAACAATCGGTCAAGCAAGGGGACACGGTATTTCAACCAGGTTTACTCGCGATCGCCCATCGGGGGGTACTCTATATCGATGAAATCAACCTCCTCGATGACCAAATTGCCAACCTACTCTTAAGCGTCCTCACCGATGGACGCAACCAAATCGAACGGGAAGGGATTAGCTTCCAACATCCCTGCAAACCCCTATTTATCGCCACCTATAACCCCGAGGAAGGGTCCCTGCGCGAACATCTGCTCGATCGCATTGCCATTACCCTCTCCGCCGATGGGGTCCTCGGCTTAGATCAGCGCGTGGAAGCAGTGGAACAAGCCTTATCTTACTCCACCTCTCCCCAGGACTTCTTACACCAATACACCGAAGACATCGACAACCTCAAAACCCAAATTCTCCTCGCCCGAGAATGGTTAAAGGATGTGGAAATTAACTCGGACCAAATCGCCTATCTCGTCAATGAAGCCCTCCGAGGCGGCGTTCAGGGTCATCGCGCCGAATTATTTGCCCTGCGCGTCGCCAAGGCATCAGCGGCCCTGGATGGGCGGACCGCAGTCAATGCCGAGGACCTGCGTCGGGCGGTGGAATTGGTGATTGTTCCCCGTTCCACGATTGTCCAAACCCCACCGGAGGAGGAACAACCGCCACCGCCACCGCCACCGCCACCGCCGCAAGACAACTCGGATCAGCAACAAGATGAACCGGAGGAGGAACAACCGGAAGAACAAAATGAACAGGAAGAACAGGAACAACAGGAACAACCCGAACAGGAACAAAGTATTCCTGAAGAGTTTTTGTTCGATCCTGAAGGGGTGATTATGGACCCGAGTGTGCTGTATTTCGCACAAATGGCGAAACGGCAAGGTAAGTCGGGCAGTCGCAGCATTATTTTTTCTGACGATCGCGGACGGTATATTAAGCCGATGTTACCCAAGGGTAAAGTGCAGCGGGTGGCGGTGGATGCGACGTTACGCGCTGCTGCACCCTATCAAAAAGCCCGTCGGCAACGGCAACCGGACCGGAAGGTGATTGTAGAACAAGGGGATTTGAGATCGAAGCGCTTGGCGAGAAAAGCGGGATCTTTAATTATCTTTGTGGTGGATGCCTCGGGTTCGATGGCACTCAACCGGATGCAATCGGCGAAAGGGGCTGTCTTACAACTGCTGACGGAAGCGTATCAAAACCGGGACCAAATTGCTTTGATTCCGTTTCGGGGAGAACAGGCGGATGTGTTGCTGCCGCCGACGCGATCGATTACTTCGGCCCGCCGACGGTTGGAACGGTTGCCCTGTGGTGGTGGGTCGCCTTTAGCACATGGGTTAAGCACCGCAGTGCGGGTGGGGTTAAATGCTCAACAATCGGGAGATATCGGTCAGGTGGCGATCGTTGCCATTACTGATGGACGGGGGAATGTTCCCTTGTCTCGGTCCTTGGGGGAACCGCAGATTGAAGGTGAGAAACCGGATATTAAGGCGGAATTGCTGGACATTGCCGGTAAAATTCGCGGGGTGGGAATGCAGTTGTTGATGATTGATACAGAGAATAAGTTCGTTTCCACCGGGTTTGCTAAAGAGTTGGCCAAAGCGGCGGGGGGTCGATATTATAGTTTACCCAAGGCCACGGACCGGGCGATCGCCGATATGGCTAGAGGTGCGCTAGCCGAAATGAAATCGCGCTAGAACCGGAGTACAGGAGTAGAATTTAATCGCAGATTCGTTGAAC
>CAYUEH010000363.1:0-5902 GCA_964442465.1 uncultured Laspinema sp.
GGGCGATCGCCGTAACTAATGTTCAGGTTGCGGGCATTAATGGCAACCAAGATGAGTCCTCCTTACGTTGTCAACAATTGGGCTAATTGTACTCTAGGTTTGTATCATGTTTTCCCTAATTTACACTTAAACTCCCCACGTTGAATTTAGCCCGCTTACGCGGGCTAATCCGCTGAAACCCGGGCTGTATGGGGGTTGCTTCTTTTTTAAAAACCAATTTTCACCGGGTCCTCCGCTACTTCATATAAGGCATTGGTGACAGTTCCGAAAGCAGAAGCATGAGGGCGATCGCCATCGTCGGCATATCCATAAGTAATTAACCGATTCCGATTTAAGCACAGTTTGGTAAACTTCGGTGCAAGCAGATTGAACAATTCAAATCGTTCTTGCAATTCTGGAAAGCGATTGTGATAATTCAAAATGGCTTGACGTACTTGTTTCCAAAAAGCGCGTTCCGGATAGTTGTGATAGGTTTCCACAATATCGGATAAATAGCGATGGTGGCAAATGAACAATCCGGCAAAAATAAACTGGCAAAGTCCTTCTGGGGGTTCGGTGAGTAACACTGCCCGTAATTCGGGGGAAATGATATCTAATTCTGGCAGAGGATGACGACTGATGTTGACATCATCTACAAAATCTTTCATTGCCAAGCGATGCGGCAGATGATTTTTGAGGACCAAAATCGTGTTTTCCCCATGAGGAGAAAAGACCACCCCATACCGATACAGGTAATGTAACAGCGGGGGTAAGATGACATTAAATAGCCGTTCCAGCCATGCTTCCACTGTCAATCCGGATTTTTCAATCAGTTGGGAAATAAAGGGTTTGCCATTGCCATCGATATGAACCAATGCAGCTAAGGTAATTGGTTTTTCCTCCGTTTCGCAATAGGAAAGCACACTTTCTCGCCAGAGACACCCCAGCATTTCTTTATACTGATAAGGTGCGCCCTGAAGTTCCGTATAGTAACAGCGATCGTAGTTAATGCTGGCAACTTCTCCCGGGAGAATCATCCGGCATTCTTCTGATAGAAAAGGGTCGCGATCGCAGATGGATTTGACCAATTCTGTGACTTTGGGGGCAATCGCCGTTCGTTCTCCTGGCAGTCCCCGATAGACTAAAGTATTGAAAATACTCAGGGGTAATTTAACGTGACGTTTTTGGGTATTGCTAATATTGACAAACGTGCGGATTGACTGTTGAGGTAAATAGCAATCAGGACTTTTCCCTAAAAAGATAATCCCTCCAGTGGCAATTTCTTCCGCATACAGAGATGCTACGATATTATTCCACTGCCAATCATGAACCGGCATGAAGAAATAATCATCAGGATTGACTGAATGAGTTTTAAGGATTTCCTGAAATTTTGCAATGGTTGCTTGTCCTAATTCTTCTTGAATCAGGGTTTGATAATCCAGGGTTTGTACCCCATTAAATTGCGCCCGTTCTTTTAATACCGCAATCCAAGTCAGATGAATGGGTTGCTTGCTTTCTGGCGCATGGGCGAGATAATCATCATACCCAAACCCGATACGTCCCTTGTTAAATGTAATCCAAGGATGTCCTTCCATTTCCCCTTCTAACTGGGCATAATCTAACCCCAGCAAATCGATTTGTTGAGCTTCTTTCCGGGCATCCAGATGAGCATCTGCTAGTAAAGTATTGCTAAATTCTTTAATCAAATGTCCGGCAGTTTGTGCCGTCATTCCCACAGCGGTATGAGAATCGAGAACAAATTGAAAGGGATTTGTTGTGACTTCCCAGCCTGTCCCGTTCCACCGTTGAATGGATTCAACTTTGACCCGATAGCTATCAAATAACCGTTGTTTGGCTTCAAACTGATAGGCAATCCCTTCCGGCAGGGACAGTTTATATTGGGCTTCAGACTCGCTGATTTGTTCGATGAGTTCCGGTTGAATAATTTCCTCATACATGAACTCTGACAGCATTTTTGCCAGTAGTTTTGCGCTAACTTTTTGCCAGCGTTGGGGTTGTAAGGCTTGGTTGAGAGTTGCTAAATTTTCCATTGTTTTATTTCCTTAAATTCAATCATTTACCCGGTATGTCCACCGGAATCGGGCGAGGGAATCCGGCGAAAATTGTCCATTTGGCAAAGGCTAAATTTGCCAGACAAATTGCTGCTGCAATCAACAGGGGGGCGGCTAAACTAAAGCTACTTACCACCCACGATGCCAGCAAGGGTGCAGACAAATGACCCAAGTTAGCAAAAGACATGGCAAGACTGTAGTTAAAATGCAGGCGATCGCTGCTACTATTGCCAAATAATCTCAGTTCTAAAGTTGCCTGAGTTACGGCTAAACAAAAGCCATAAACAACTCGGGCAAGTACAACAATTCCCAGAGAGTTGGTCCACCCTTGGAGGAAGAGAGTCACAGCTAATACTCCAATTCCTATCAAATAAATCGAACTCAGACGTTCAGATTTACAAAATTTGCGGATGTAAGGTAAAGCCGCGATCGCCATCACGCTGGGAATCATAAACAGATAGCTACTTGTCACCAAATCTACATTAAAGTTGTCGGCTTGGGTGACATAAGCGGTAAAAAAGGGCCGCACTAAATTATTGGCGAGTTGAAAGGTTAAAATCACCAAGCCAATGGCAAGCATAAACCCCCATTGATTGCCAATTGTGCCTGTCCCTGTTTCCGATTTTTCCGGCTGGCGAGTGGATACCTTTCTCAGGATGAATAAACAGAGACAGAATTGGAATAAATCCGCTGCGGCGACGCCATAAAATAGCCGCAAAGGTGCTTCTAAATTCACCATCCAAGCCCCGGCGATCGTTCCAGCGACAATAGCCCCATGAAATACCGCTTGATAGGTTCCTGCTATAGCAGATTGTCGTTCTTTCCCTGCCAGTTGAATAATTAAGGGATACACTAACAGGTAAGAACTTTTAAACAGCAGCAAACATATCGTATAGGCAAGAAACTGATTTGCATGGGTACTGGTTGCCATCAATGCTGTCATCACCACTGCCCCCAATTGACCCCCATAAAGGAGATATTTAACCTCAACAAAGCGGGCTAAAAATCCCCATGCGGGCGCACAGATGACCACGGTTAGCCGACAGACAAAGATGTAAAAGCCGGTATAGGCTAAATCCTCCACCCCAAACACTTTACTGAAAAATTGGGGATAGAATGGCGAGAGTAAAACCTCGGAAAAAATCGCGAGGAATACACATAAAAACAGGGCGCTAAATCTCAGGGATTTCTCAGGTTTCATCAAGCGACACCAAACTGCTGAAAGACATTGCGGCGATCGACTCGATAAATGCTTTCCCCGAGAAGGGTATTAATAATTACCGAGTTGCGATAACAGCCTAATCCTAAATCTGGTGCACCTACCCCATGACTGTGCAATTCGCCATTCTGCACAAAAATTTGATTGGGAATATCTTGGGTTAATGCCAATCGGTAATCCAGCTTTACCCCATACCGATTCTTGTCATCCCAACGAATCAAATCCCGAATCCCGTCAATACAGTTAGGAATCTCATGCTGATACCCCGTGGCGAGAATAATACAGTCGGTTTCATGGGTAAGGCGAGTGTCTTGTTGGCGATGTCGGTATCCTAAAATAAAGCGATCGCCTACGGATTCAACTTCCTTTACTTCCACCAGGGAGAGTAGCTTAACATCCGGTTGATTGCCACACACCGAACGTTCATACAGCAAATCGTAAATATTGGCAATCGTTGTAGCACTAATGCCTTTATAAAGCAAGTTTTGCTGAGATAGAACCATATCCCGTTTTTGCGGGGGTAAGGCGTAGAAATAATTCGTATAATCTGGAGAAAAATGCTCTAACCCCAGCTTGGAATATTCCATCGGGAAGAATCCAGGCGATCGCGTATGCCATTCCAGGTGATAGCTATAACTCGGCTGTTCCTGCAACAGTTCATAAAACACTTCCCCTGCACTTTGTCCTGAACCAATCACGGTAATAGATTGAGATTCCCGACAGCGATCGCGCTTGTGCAGAAACTCGGCAGAATGAAAAATTTTATCCGAATGAACCGTTCTAAAACAGGGGGGAACTTGGGGAATACTTCCCACCCCTAAGACTAAATGCCGAGTATTGTAGGTTAAAATTGCCCCGGTTTCAACCTGCCTTACTTGCACCTGATAATAACTCTCAGTCTCCGTATTTTCCCAGGTAATCCCTTCCACTCGTTGTCCAAATTGACAACAATCTAATTGTTGTGCCACCCATTGACAATAGTGGTTATATTCCTGCCGAGGAATGTGAAAATTTTCGTAAAAATAGAAATGGTACAGACGCGAATGTGCCTGGAGATAGTTGAGAAAACTATAGGGACTGGTGGGGTCTGCCATCGTCACCAAATCCGCCAAAAAAGGCACTTGAATCGTACAGCCTTCGATGAGTAATCCCGAATGCCATTGAAACGCTGGTTTTTGTTCCAGAAACAGAGATTTAACTCCCTTGGGGGCTAAAAGGGCCGCTAATCCTAAATTAAACGGTCCAATTCCTACGCCAATAATATCATAAAGGGGTTCTATCATGATTCCCACTTCTCCATAAAGCGATCGCGACTGCAAAACATCAAAGCGGCTTGTTTATCCGGTAAGGTAATTTCCCGCTGAAATTCAAACCCGCAACGTTCAAAAACATGAATCATTTTTTGATTGCGGATATCGGGTTCTGTGACAATTTTTTGAGTTGGCAAATGCTGCAACTGAAACGCCGTCATTGCCTTTAACAACGGTAACGCATACCCTTTTCCCAGATAATCCGGTTCTCCAATTAATAAATGAATCCCTTGGTCCTCTGGATGGGGTTGATAACACTTAGCAAGGATATCGTCCTTCGTCCAATAGGACTCCCAATAACTCATGGGAACCCCATCCAAATATCCAATATAAAGTGTTTGATGGGTATCTGCGATCGCCCGTTCCAAATGCGACTGCATTTTATCCAACGCTAACCCTAAATTCCAAAAGGGAATCACATGAGGTTGATTCATCCAATGGTGAATTCTCTCTAAATCTTCCCCTAACTCAACCTCGCGAAAAGCAATGGTTTTATTCAGGGTTGAGTCATACTTCTGGTAAGCAAACTCCGGCTTTTTTTCTAACTGTGTTGATGCCATTATGTTCTCGGTATTCTTTTATTCATTGAATTACTACAAACGTTTGTAGTAACCCCTTCATGGGTTGCCTTAAGATGACTCCTGAAGGAGTCACTACGAACATTTGTTTTATAAACCAGCAACTAATGGATTATCCAAACTCACATAAACCGATTGAGTTGCCAAAGAACCCACCAACTCATCCATATCATGAAATCGCGTTAGCAAATTGGCTTTACAGCGTAACTTCGGCTGAGATAAATTCTCCAGAATCTTCGATCCATTGGTATTCATCGTTTTTGCCTGTTCTAATACTTGGCGCAACTCAGTCAACAAAAGTTTCTCATCCACCAATCCTGCTACGCCAAACCCATTAATCAATCCAAACAAATTGTTTTGGAAGAAATAATAAGCCAATCGTTCATCGGCTATGGCATCCTCACAAACGGTTTGACTTTGTTCCCCAATCCCTGGCAGAATTGTGTTGAGATGTTCATAACAAGACTGACGGAAATAATAGCCTTGGTTATCCCGATAATAAAACCGTTCCGGATATCCATCGGCTAACTGCAATACACTATTTTGCTGATGCGCTTCCACCGCAATTCCATGTGTAAAATACAACCAGAGAATGGGTTGTAAAGAAACTTGTAAATAGCGGCGAAACCAATCTAAACTCACCGCTGATAAGGTCCGATTTTCTTGTTTGGCTAAAGTTTTAATCAGATTTGCTAGACGGGAACCATCCCCATAAATTGAATCTTGACAGAGGGAACTAATGCA
>CAYUEH010000364.1:0-1317 GCA_964442465.1 uncultured Laspinema sp.
GATGGAACTCTGCTGTTGATGCCACTGAGTTGATGTTGGGTTGTCAGTTTGCAGAGGCGATCGCATCCGTTGGCGATGACACCAACTTTTAGGGAGGTTAACTGTTGATACCCATCAGCAGTCTATCTTTAAAAATCATTCGGTTGTGGCTATGATGATTTCTCATATTATTCTAAAAAATTGGCGTAATTTTCAATCAGTAGAAGTCGATTTACAAGAACGAGTGTTTCTGGTCGGTCCTAATGCTTGTGGAAAATCAAATTTTCTCGATTCTTTGCGATTTTTGCGAGATTTGGCTAAAGCCGGAGGGGGATTGCAGAAAGCGGTGAGAGATCGGGGAGGTCTTTCTAAAATTCGCACTCTTTATGCCCGTCGAAATCCAAATGTTGAGATAGAAATTTATTTAACAGAGTGGGGTTCTGAAACTATCCTTTGGCGTTATGGAATTGGAATAAAACAAAAAAAAGGGGGACAAAACGAGCCAATTATTGCTTATGAACGAGTCTGGAAAGGCGATGAGCAAATCGTTAATCGCCCCAGTCCTGATGATGAAAAAGATGAACTTCGCCTAACTCAGACTTATTTAGAGCAAATTAACGCCAATGCAGAATTTAGAGATATTTCCAAGTTTTTGGATACGATTCTCTATCTACATTTAATCCCTCAGCTAGTTCGCAATCCCGAAGCCTTTGGCATTCCGGGATTATCGGAAGACCCTTTTGGCAGAACCTTCTTAGAGCGAGTGGCTAAAACTCCTGAAAGAACCAGAAAATCTCGACTCAAAAAAATTGAAGCGGCGTTACAATTTGCTGTACCGCAATTAAAAAATCTCACAGATACCAAAGATATCATGGGAGTCCCGCATCTGGAAGCCGTTTATGAACATTGGCGTCCTCAAGCAGGCAAACAACGGGAGGATCAGTTTTCTGATGGCACTTTACGCCTGATTGGTTTGCTTTGGGCACTTTTGGAAACAAATTCTTTATTGCTACTAGAAGAACCCGAACTGTCTTTAAATGCAGGGATTATTAGTAAACTTCCTGCTCTAATTTATCGTCTTCAAAGTCCGAAAAAAAGGCAAGTCATTATGAGCAGTCATAGTGCCGATTTACTGGCGGACAACAGCATCGGAGGAGAAGAAGTTTTGTTGATGACTCCTACCCCGGAAGGAACTCAAGTGCAACCGGCGTCCTCAATTGCAGAGATTAAACGGTTGTTAGATGCGGGTTTGAGTGTTGCTGATGCAGCGTTACCCCATACAATCCCGCCGGAAGTTGAGCAACTGAATTTGTTTACATGAGCGATATTCCGATCACC
>CAYUEH010000364.1:1417-3500 GCA_964442465.1 uncultured Laspinema sp.
ACTTTAATTCCTCAAGATGCTGATGCGATCGCCGATCCAAAACAGACGCTGATTAACTTAGCCAGAAAATCCAAGAACAAAACTCGACGCGAAGGGATTGTTCCACCCTCTAAAACCACCGCTAAAATCGGAAGAGATTACAATGGTCAACTGATTCCATTTGTCAAGCAAATCTGGAAGGTGGACTCAGCAATTCCTCACTCTTCCAGTCTGGAACGTGCCATGAAGGCGCTGCTCACCTTTGAGCCGAACTACGAAACCTGAGTAATAATAAATGGAGGGACGATTTATTTTCTCGCCCCTCCATTTAAGGTTAATTCTAAAAGACTCTGTAAGTCCTAATTCACTTACAACTGCTTGACTTCAGACACTAACTTGGTAATCACATCTTTCGCACTACCAAACAGCATCATGGTCTTATCTTTGTAGAACAAATCATTGTCAATCCCGGCAAATCCGGTACTCATGCCGCGTTTGATGACAATGGTATGACTGGCTTTATCTACTTCCAAAATCGGCATTCCGTAGATGGGACTGGCGGCATTGTCTCGGGCGGCAGGATTGACTACATCGTTGGCGCCAATGACTAAGGCGACATCAGTGCGATCGAATTCGGCATTGATATCTTCCATGTCATACAACTGTTCGTAAGGCACATTGGCCTCCGCTAGTAAGACATTCATGTGTCCAGGCATCCGACCCGCTACGGGGTGAATGGCATATTTGACTTCTACCCCTAATCGGTCTAATTGGTCGGCCAATTCTCGGACGGCGTGTTGCGCTTGGGCGACGGCCATGCCATATCCGGGAACGATGACGATGGAACGGGCATATCCTAACATCATCGCACTTTCTTCGGAGTCGATGGAGCGCACGGTTTTATCGCCCATGTCACCGCCTGCAGCGGCAGGACCGCCCCCTTCCCCAGTTCCGAAGGCGGCAAACAGGACGTTGGTGAGCGATCGGTTCATCGCTTTACACATAATCACGGTGAGGATGATCCCCGAGGCACCGACTAAGGCACCGGCGACGATCAGCATATTATTCATGACTACGAAACCCGCAGCGGATGCCGCTAAACCGGAAAAGGAGTTTAACAGGGAAATCACCACGGGCATATCCCCACCGCCAATGGGAATGACGAACATCACCCCCAGGACTAAGGAAACGCCGGTTAAGGCCAAAAATACGGGGGTATTTAAGGGATTGATGGCTAAATATACACTGCCAACGAGGAAACCCCCGAAGAGGAGGGCGTTGACAGGTTGTTGCAAGGGAAAGGTAATGGGGCTGCCGGTGACGAGTCCTTGCAGTTTAGCAAAGGCCATGAGAGAACCTGTAAAGGTAATCCCCCCGATTAAGATGCCGAGTAAGGCGGTGATGGTGGTATCCAGAGGCGGTTCCTGGAATTTTTGATAGTAGCGCCAGAATTCACCGACGGCAATTAGGGCAGAGGCGGCACCCCCAAACCCGTTGAAGAGACCGACCATCTGTGGCATGGCGGTCATTTCCACTTTCTGGGCGGAGACAACCCCAATCACGGAACCGATCGCAATCCCAATTAAAATCATCTCGTAATTGAGCACTTGGCGATCGAGCAAAGTAGCCACGATCGCCAGTAACATCGCCACGGATGCTAATAAATTTCCGTTCCGGGCAGTCGCCGGAGAACTCAACTGTTTCAGACCGATGAAAAATAAGGATGATGCTACTAAATAGCTTAACTGTATGCCAGTTGGGATGAAGTCGCTCACGCTTTTACCTCTTTTTTCTTGAACATTTGCAACATCCGATCGGTCACGAGAAATCCACCGACTACGTTAATAGTCGAAAACACGACGGCAATTAATCCTAAAATCACCGTCACACTCCAATCCCGGTCTCCGGCGACAATGATCGCACCTAACAGGGCAATCCCGGAAATCGCATTCGCCCCGGACATTAAGGGGGTATGTAGAGTCGGTGGTACTTTGTTGATGACTTCAAATCCAGCAAATGAAGCTAGAACGAACACAAATAAAGCAGAAATGATGGCTTCGGGCATCTTGATTCAATACTCCGGTTGATGGATGATTGGGGAAAT
>CAYUEH010000364.1:3600-5880 GCA_964442465.1 uncultured Laspinema sp.
ATGGCTTCGGGCATCTTGATTCAATACTCCGGTTGATGGATGATTGGGGAAATATAGCGACCCTAAATGAACTTGACACTGGATTTACCCCCGACAGCGTTGGAGTGCGAGCATCTTGCTCGCTATCTTTATGTCAAACTGATTTAGACGCGCTATATGAGGGGTATTCGGATTTAAGGAGTGCGAGCATCTGGCTCGCTAATGTTAATTTGATCGAGCCAGATGCTCGCACTCCTTAATCCTCAATTCAGACTGTTCCTGACTCGCCTGAAAATTGCTTGAGGAAGAATATCAGGATAAATTTTTCACCTTCATCCTTGATTCTCCTCGGCAAAAATTACACCTTTCCCCCGACAACTTCTAGTGCTTCCCGCACTCGGGAGTTGCGAATTTCATGACCGTGGGCAACGCAGGTACTGCCGATAATTTCGTCAGAAAAATCTAGGTTTAAGGCGTTGTCTTTGATCATGTACTGAATGAATGTGGCGATATTTTTGGAGTACATCTGGGAAGCATGGACGGGCATGGAAGCGGGTAAGTTAATCGGACCAACAATGGTGACGCCATTGCGAACGATATCTTTTCCGGCTTCGGTATAGGCGCAGTTGCCCCCTTGTTCCGCAGCTAAGTCCACGATCGCCGCCCCGGGTTTCATCCGGGCAAACATTTCCTCGGTAATCAGTCTCGGCGCTTTTCTGCCGGGAACTTGGGCGGTGGTAATCACAATATCCGCCGCCGCTACCGTATCGGAAAGCACTTCCTGGGTGCGCCGCTTGGATTCTTCGGAAATTTCTCGGGCATATCCCCCTTCTGCCACGGTTTCTTCGTCGAGTTTGACCTCAACGAATTTGGCCCCAAGGCTTTGCACTTCTTCCTTCACCGCAGGGCGAATGTCAAAGGCTTCCACCACGGCACCCAGACGACGGGCGGTGGCGATCGCCTGCAATCCGGCCACCCCTGCACCCATCACCAACACTTTCGCCGGTCGAATGGTCCCGGCAGCGGTGGTTAACATGGGGAAGAATTTCGGGGCAGTAGCAGCCGCCAGCAGGACCGCTTTATAGCCTGCGATCGCCGCTTGGGAGGAGAGAGCATCCATGCTTTGGGCTTTCGTCGTCCGGGGGATCATTTCCATACTGAAGGCGGTGATTCCCCTTTGGGCGAGGCGATCGACGATGACTGGATTACCCAGGGGATTCAGAAAGCTAACCAAGGCACTGCCTTCGCGCAGTTTGTGGATTTCCTCTTCCCTAGGGGCCGCCACCTTCAGCAATAAGTCTGCTTCCCCCCAGAGTTGAGCGCTATCGGCCACAATCTTAGCGCCAGCGGCTTGATATGCGTCATCGTCAAAAAACGATTGCTCTCCCGCGCCCGCTTCCACGAAAATTTCGAGTCCGGCTTTGACTAACCGCGCCACCATGTCTGGGATCAAGGCAACGCGACGTTCTCCCACTTCGATTTCTTTTGCTACAGCTATTTTCATCGTTTCTCCTTTCCTTATGGGTTAGACCCATTAAATTTGTGCGGGGGACTGAACAAGACAGGGGGTAGCCTCTCTTGGGGGGTGACTGAGGGCTACCTGGGCTTTTTAAGCTCAAGTCTCTCAATGGTGTTAAGTTTACTAATTTTTTGGGGGGTGGCTGATCCCGGAGGGATGGTGCTTTCTATGAGCAATGGTAGAGACATCCGTGGTACTTTCTACAGGTTAGGGAGTGCGCTTCAAGTTGAGAAACCATGACATCCGTCAACTGATTGCTGAGAAACCGGGGTTGAGCTTTTGCCGTTTTGCATCGTATTTGATCCCCACACACTTGGCCATTTTTTATCGGTTCTGAGTAAATTTATCAGGAAAAACGGAATCGTTCACCGTCTCAAGGAGCGGCAGGGGTGCGATCGCCATCGACCGTCCTGCTTCGAGATGAGTTTAGATGGGTCATCCCTGCTCTGTCAACCGGGGTAATCCGTAACCTTTGCCCTCGATATTAGCGTTTTTTTTTCGCCCTTGTTCGGCTGAATTCCCCTTTATCTCGGAGTTTTAATATAAATTCAGATAACTTTATCTTTTTTTGCTGACAAATCTGTAGAAAAACTTACGTTTTGGAGAAAGGATCCGATTAGTTGATGGGGATCGCTCGGTTTACAGCCTCCCCTCGTGTCATGGCTCCGCCGTGACACGGGCATTGTGCGGCTCTGCCGCCTAATAGCTTAGGGTGTAGCCACTAGAATCCTCTCGTGTCATGGCTCCGCCGTGACACGGGCAATTTGCGGCTCTGCCGCCTA
>CAYUEH010000365.1:0-5872 GCA_964442465.1 uncultured Laspinema sp.
GGGCAGATTCGTCCGTAGTGGGAGGGGTGAATATCCCGGACTGCAAATCCAGCCCGTTCCCGGGTTAACCCGCCAGGACCCAGGGCGCTCAAGCGGCGTTTGTGGGTCAGTTCCGCTAAGGGGTTGGTCTGATCCATAAACTGGGAAAGCTGGGAAGACCCAAAGAATTCCTTGATGGCGGCGACGAGGGGTTTGGGGTTGACCAAGGAGGCGGGGGTGAGGGAATCAGCATCAGAAACGGTCATCCGTTCCCGGATGATGCGTTCTAAGCGGTTGAGTCCGACTCGAACTTGGTTTTGCAAGAGTTCGCCGACCGATCGCACCCGACGATTGCCTAAGTGGTCGATGTCGTCGCTTTGTCCCACGTCGAATTCCAGGTTAATCAGGTAGTCGATCGCCGTCAGAATATCCTGGGGCGTTAATACCCGGATGTTATCGGGTACTGACAGGCGCAATTTTTTATTCAGCTTATAGCGGCCTACCCGTCCTAAGTCGTACCGTTTCGGGTCAAAGAAGCGCGATTCCAGGAGTTGGCTGCCTCCGGATACGGTGGGGGGTTCCCCGGGACGCAGCTTTTTGTAAAGCTCCATCAGGGCTTCTTCTTCTGTGAATTCCCCTTCTTTTTCGATGGTTTTCTGAAAATATTCCGGGTGGCGCAGGGCATCGAAAATCTCGTTGTTGGTAAGTCCCAGGGCTTTGAGCAGCACTTGGGCGCTCAATTTACGGGTTTTGTCAATGCGGACCCAGACTAAATCGTTTTTGTCCGTCTCAAATTTCAGCCATGCCCCCCGGTTGGGGATCAGGCTGGCATTGTAGGTCCGTCGGCCATTTTTGTCGGTATCGGATTTGTAGTACACTCCGGGAGAACGGACAATTTGGTTAACGATGACTCGTTCGGCCCCGTTAATGATGAAGGTTCCCCGTTCAGTCATTAAAGGCAGGTCGCCGATGAAGACTTCTTGCTCTTTGATTTCGCCGGTTTCTTTGTTGATCAGTCGGGTGGGGACATACATTTGAACGGCGTAGGTACTGTCCCGGCGTTTGGCGTCATCGACATCGTATTTCGGACGCTTGAGTTTGTAGTCCTTCCCTATAAAATGGAGTTCTAGTTTTCCCGTATAGTCGGTGATGGGGGAAAAGCTGTCGAGTTCTTCAATCAGTCCTAATTCAAGAAACCAGCGGAAACTTGCCCTTTGAATCTCGACGAGATCGGGGAGGGTAAATGCCGTTGCTGCTGGGTAGGTCGGATTATTCATTTGTGTCGATCGCCTCTACGCTGTGAATTCTACGCAAGTTTAGGGAAGGAGAAAATAAAGACCTGTGACGGAACAATGAAGGGATGCATATTGAGCGTTCATCCTTCGTCCTTGTCTGTTATTTCAAAGAGTGCTTGTTCGGTGACGCAGTTTGGTTTAAACTCCCGTTGTGGCTTGGCACTGTTCTCCAGTCAAAGAAAGATAGGTTTTTTTCTAGCAACTTTATGGCTCTCCCAATCAACGATTTAAGCTATCCATCACGGGATAGCTACTGCGGTGAAATTCAGATTTAGGCAATTTTCGCATTTTTTTCAGGTAACCCATTATTATAGCTTTGTTCGTTTTTAGCGTCAAGGAATGGTCTAGTTTTCGGGGGCGATCGCACAGGGGGGTGTTCTATTTTCAGGGTTAACTCATTCCAGGGTGAGTTGAAAGAGGCGACAGGCATTTTCTGTGGTTTGGGCGGCTAAGGTTTCTAAGGAAACCCCGCGCAGGGTCGCCACTTGTTCCGCCACGTAGCGAACGTAGGCGGGTTCATTGCGTTTGCCGCGTTTGGGAACCGGGGCCAAAAACGGGCAGTCAGTTTCCACCAGGAGGCGATCGCTGGGAACGAGACGCGCGGAGTCTTGAATGGTTTGAGCATTCTTGAAGGTGACAATCCCGCTAAAGCTAATATAAAAGCCTAGGTCGAGAAACCTGATGGTTTCTTCGGGAGTTCCGCCCCAACAATGCATGACTCCAGGAACGGGACCGCGATCGCGCCAGAAACTCTGCAATAGTTCAGCCATCTCCTCGGACGCATCCCGACAATGGATAATCACCGCCTTATTCAGCCCCTGGGCTATTTCTAGCTGGGCGATAAAGGCTTCTTGTTGCTGCTGTTGATTTTCGGCCTTATAAAAGTCTAGCCCAGTTTCTCCAATGGCGACCACTCGCGCCTCGGATGCGGCTAATTCTTCAATTTGAGCGGCCATCTGGTCAGACCATTGATGGGCCTCCAAAGGATGCAGACCTACCGCGAAGGAAATTCCCCCAAATCGATTAGCCAGTCCTTGAATGCTGCCAAATTCGTCCGGGGTGACACAGGAATGCACAAGATGCACGACCCCGGCTTCATGCCAACGTTCGCGGACCGCCTCTAAATCGGTGTCAAACCGCTCAAAATTAATGTGAACGTGGGTATCTATTAATTGCATCGGAATCGACGCGCTCTTGGGATGGAATGATTTACCTGAGCCAAGCCGCGAGGTTTCGCGTCCTTAACCCGGGCGTTAACGAGTGAAAATTAGCAGGAGCAAAGGGGTTGGACTAGGGCTTTGAGGGCTTTTAGTCCAACCAACAAGGACGCCCTCGGTTTCCCGATGCCGTCCATGACTGCAACCCTACGGTGGGGGTCATCCCTACGAGGCAGACGATTGCGCCAATACCTGTTGTTTAACAACTTTGGCTAAATTGGATTTTTTGCGAGCGCCGTTGTTGGGATGAAGAACGCCGCGTTTTACTGCTTTGTCGATCTTGCTGTAAGCGGCATTGAGCCGATTATGGATCTCTTCCTTCAACTCCGGTGTGGGATTGCTGCCGTATTGCTCGGCAGAGGTTACACATTTCTTGATCAGGGTTTTGACCGCTGATTTATAAGATTTGTTACGCAAGCGATTGCGTTCGGCGATTTGGACGCGCTTGATAGCAGACTTAATGTTAGCCACAGTCGATTAGCCCAGAACTCAATACGGGAACAATTTTGACGATTCTCCACCCTAAAGCAGGGGAGATTCTCGGGCTGAATGGGGCCTCCACTGAGAAATCCAGTTTCGGTCTTACCCGTTCATGTCTAGCCAGAACCAATGCTTTCACATCGTCCAATTAAAGGCTACTCCCCAAGCTTGACTTCGCGTGCGCCCCACGCTAGTGGATTCTTTCCGTGCTGACCGCAGGGTCTCCAAGTTTTTTACAGATAGTGACGGTTCGGCTTGCCAAGTTGCGGAATAGGACGTTAACCCTGTTTCCTCGCGCCTTGGCTGGTCAGCGACCCCATAGATTTTAACACAGAAAGGAATTTTAACACATTCAGCCCGGGAAGACGCAAGTGGTTGGCCGATCAAAAAAAATTAAAGGGGTGAGGGTGATGTTTTTGGTAAACCACTATAGCATCGACTTGGGGAGAAAATGCAGTTCCGTTAAAGAAAATCCAGGTTAAGCTAGAGAAGACGGGGACGGGTAAGCCAAAGCAAAAGCATCGGTAGTCGCGGTTGATGTGGCGAGCGACCCGTTCTCCTCAAGGGCAATACCTGTCGATTATCTCCTAACTCCATGCTGCGAATCATTACACAGCGGGCTGAGGCACAAGCTGAACTCCGGCGCATCTGCGATCGCACCCACGACGACCAAGTTGTCCATAAAGAGGCAACGGTTCGCGAAGTGCTCCAAGCGGTCAAACGCCAAGGCGATCGCTCACTCTTGCATTATACGGCTGAGTTCGACGGGCAATCCTTAAAGCCCGAAGACCTGCGCGTGAGTGGCTCCGAATTGGATGCCGCCTATCAGCAGGTGTCAAAAGAACTCCTAGACGCCATTATTTTGGCAAAACAGAACATTGAAGCGTTCCATCGTCAGCGCGTCCCCAAATCTTGGGTGCAATTTGGGGATGATGAGGTGGTACTGGGTAAACGTTATACCCCCGTGGATCGAGCGGGGCTTTACGTTCCGGGGGGGCGAGCCGCCTACCCCAGTACCGTGCTGATGAATGCAATTCCGGCTCGGGTGGCTGGGGTCCCCCGGATTGTGATTTGTACCCCTCCGGGACCGGAAAAAACCGTGAACCCAGCGGTCCTGGTGGCGGCCCAGGAAGCGGGAATCGAGGAAATTTATCGGGTGGGGGGCGCTCAGGCGATCGCCGCCCTAGCCTATGGTACGGAAACCATCCCCAAAGTGGATGTGATTACCGGCCCGGGTAATATTTATGTCACCTTGGCGAAAAAGCAGGTCTTTGGCACCGTGGGAATTGACTCCTTAGCCGGTCCCTCGGAAGTCCTGATTATTGCCGATTCCCAAGGCAATCCGGTTCATATCGCCACGGATTTGCTGGCGCAAGCTGAACATGACCCCCTCGCCGCCGCCATTCTGATTACCACCGATGCTCAGATTGCTCGTAAGGTCGTCGCACAAGTCGAGGACCAACTGATTGATCATCCACGCCGGACCCTCACCGAAAAGGCGATCGCCCATTACGGTGTGGTCATTGTGGTTGATTCCCTGCAAATTGCCGCCGAACTCTCCAACGAATTTGCCCCAGAACACCTAGAACTCGAAGTCAGCGACCCTTGGGATTTACTGGAGTCGATTCGTCATGCTGGTGCCATCTTCCTCGGAAACTCCACCCCTGAAGCTGTCGGCGATTACCTCGCAGGCCCTAACCATACCCTTCCCACTTCGGGATCGGCTCGTTATGCCTCAGCTTTGGGGGTGGAAACCTTTATGAAACACTCCAGTTTGATTCAATATTCTCCCAAAGCCCTCCAGAAGGTCGCCGGTGCGATTGATGTGCTCACGAAAGCCGAAGGTTTACCCTCTCACGGGGATTCGGTCCGTAAGCGCATCCAAGATGGCCTCTAGGGTGGGTCGTCGATGGTTTTCACCCCAACCCCAGGGGCGATCGCCTCTGGACCCACCGGACCATCGACTCTATATCTTTTAGATCCTTTAAATAATTTGTTGCCGACCTTGACAGGTCGGCTTTTTTGTGGTATTAACTGCCCGACCAGGAGGCGATCGGTCCTGGGGTTTGGGCGATCGGCGAACCCTCCCCAGATGACCGGGGCTCTTTAAAAAAATTCCAATTGTTTCGGACTAAGCATTCCCACTCTAATGCCGCTAAACTAAGCGTTGAGGCCATTTTCTCCAGGAAATATAGCGTTTCCCTCTATTATGAGGTACGGATAGGGACTAGGAGTGCGAGCATCTTGCTCGCTATTCTCAAACGCGAGCAAGATGCTCGCACTCCTCCTTTAAATATCTCTACCTCATGAGTCCACCGAACCGCTATAGTTTTTCCCGTAGGATTGAAGCCGGTTGCCCAAACTTGAAGGCTGCGAATAGCGAATTAGGAGATCGGCATTGTGATTAATACCATTCTTGTAGCACTTGATGGTTCGGATTTATCAGAACAAGTGATTGCCACTTTGCATAACCTGAAGCTCGAAACCATGACTAAAGTCATTCTGGCTCATGTCATATCCAAGCAAACATCGGATTTGGATGTGGTGGCGGATAGACCCCAAGTCGAGACGGAAGATATCCCGTATCGGGCTATTGAAAAAAAACTTCAATCCTACCAAGAAAAAATTCCTTGTAAAACCGAACTCGAAATTGTCACCGGCGACCCGTCCGAAGAAATTGTCCGCTTGGCTAATATTTATCAGGCTGATTTAATTTTAATTGGCAGTCGAGGTTTAACCGGAATGAAGCGAATTTTACAGGGTTCCGTCAGTTCTCAAGTGGTCACGGATGCCTCTTGTTCGGTTCTAGTTGTTAAGCCAGTCTTACCCGCTACAGGACAATAAAAAACCGGATTTCTTGCCCAGAAACCCGGTTTCTGGGATGAGTGAAACGAGGGTTTA
>CAYUEH010000366.1:0-5872 GCA_964442465.1 uncultured Laspinema sp.
TTCCAGAAACCTTATGTGCATGGTCATCCGCAGGGATTCGCTTTCCCGAGTGCCATCCTGAACAAATCCAAAATCCGGTGCCGTGAGTAGATATAAATCATAATTTCGACTCGCGGCTATTTGTTGCAATTTCTCACAGTCTGACCCGAGATACCGTTGATGCCAAATACAAGTAGCCAAAGGGTCTGTATCGCATACCACCAAGCGATTCGCGCGGATTGCCAGGGCCTCTTCCCAGGCAATTTGTCCCTGGGCAATTTGGATAAACTCCTCACTGTCCCAATCTTCAGAATCCGGTAAATATTGCCGTCCCTCCCAATACCATCGCCCGTATTCTGGCACCCAAACGGTTTGATACTGTTCTGCCAGCGATCGCGCCAAGGTAGTAGTCCCACTCGATTCTACCCCCACCACTGCAATGCGCTTGGCAAAATAAGCTTTTGCCGGAGGAGTGAGCATTTGCCAATGGGTTGCTAGGTCCTGACGCAGTTGGGTTCCAGAAATGGGAAATGCCTCTCGCAGGCAGTCGATCGCAAGATGTCGCGCCCCCATCAACGCCGCCCAAGGTTCGCCATACGCCTCAGACGTAAAAGCAACATCCGGTTGCCGTCCTCCCAGTAATTCTAACGTCCGTTTTGCCCAAGGTTCTGGCGCTTCGGGCAAATCATCCAGGGTTTCCAACACTTCAACATCGGGATGCATGACTCGAATCCAGTTCCCCCGTAAGTTGCCGGGAATCGTTTGTTCAGGTTTGGCCCCTATCACAACCACTAATTGCTCAACTTGAGCTTTTGCCTGACGAATTAAATAGTCATGTCCCCGGTGGAAGGGATAGAATTTACCAACGGTAACCCCCAGTTTCATGCTTGTGTCTGTCGCAGTTTTTGTTGATAATACATCAGAAATTCTCCGTACAAATCAAGAAAAGCCCGCATCAGCGGGCTTTGTTTTTGTTTCTGGCGCGGGAGAGTGAATTCTCCCGGCTGTCTATCTTACTTGGAAAGCTGGATTATTTCATGCTTTCTTCCAACTTGGCGATATCGAGGAGAGTCTTCATCACCGAGTCAGGGTTCAAGCTAATCGAGTCGATACCCAGTTCCACCAGGAAGCGTGCAAATTCGGGATAGTCCGAAGGCGCTTGACCGCAGATCCCAATCTTGCGACCCGTTTTCTTAGCAGTTTTGATGACCATTGTCACCATATCTTTAACCGCTTGGTTGCGTTCGTCAAAGATGTGAGCCACTAAGGAGGAGTCACGGTCCAGACCCAAGGTCAGCTGGGTCAAGTCATTGGAACCGATGGAGAAGCCGTCGAAGACTTCAGCGAATTGTTCCGCCAGAATGACGTTACTGGGGATTTCACACATCACATAGACTTGCAGACCGTTTTCGCCGCGTTTGAGACCATATTTTTCCATCGTCTCTAACACTTTGCGACCTTCGTCTGGGGTGCGGCAGAAGGGAATCATCGGAATGACGTTGGTCAGACCCATGTCGTCCCGGACCCGTTTGAGGGCGACGCACTCTAACCCGTAGGCTTCGGTATAGTTGGGGTCGTAGTAACGAGAAGCACCCCGCCAGCCGATCATTGGGTTTTCTTCTTTGGGCTCGAATTGCTTACCACCGAGGAGGTTGGCATATTCGTTGCTCTTGAAGTCAGACATCCGGACGACGACTGGGTTGGGATAGAAGGCAGCGGCGATCGTGCCGATACCATGCGCCAGTTTGTCTACGAAGAAGTCCGGTTTGTGCGAATACAGTTTGGTCAGTTCAGCAATCTCGCTCTTGACCGCTTGATCTTCGAGGGTGTCGAAGTGAATCAAGGCCAAGGGGTGAGCTTTGATGTGGTTGGCGATGATGAACTCAAACCGGGCTAAACCAACGCCATCGCAGGGGATAGAGGATAAACCGAAGGCTTCTTCTGGGTTGCCGACGTTCATCAAGATTTTGGTGTTGGTCCGTGGCAGGTTGTCGATCGCCGTTTCCAGAATCTCGAAGGGAACTAGACCTTCATAGACTTTGCCTTCTTCCCCTTCAGAACAGGACACGGTGACCTCTTGACCACTCTTGATGTCCTTGGTGGCGGTTCCGCAACCGACGATGGCTGGAATCCCCATTTCCCGGGCGATAATGGCAGCGTGGCAAGTCCGTCCCCCTTGGTTGGTGACGATCGCACTCGCTTTTTTCATGATCGGTTCCCAATCCGGGTCCGTCTTGTTGGTGACTAAGACTTCACCCTGTTGGAACAGGTCGAGATTGTGGACATCTAAGATGACGCGAGCTTTACCTTGGCCGATCATTTCACCAACGGCACGACCCCGAACCACAACGTCACTGGTACCTTGAAGTTTGAAGTTGCGGATGACGTTTCCGGCTTTTTGGGATTGGACGGTTTCTGGACGCGCTTGCACGATGAAGAGTTCGCCCGTAATCCCGTCTTTGGCCCACTCAATGTCCATTGGGGTATATTTGCCCCGGGATTCGCTGTAGTGGTCTTCGATGATGCAAGCCCATTTGGCTAAGGTGAGGATTTCATCATCGTTGATACAGTATTGATCGCGTTCGGGAGTGGACACGGGGACGTTTTTCGTCAGTTTCGACCCGCCTACGTCATACACCATTTTGATTTCTTTACTGCCCAAGCGTTTTTCGAGGATTGGGCGTTTGCCTTCTTTGAGGGTCGGTTTGAAGACAAAGTATTCGTCAGGGTTGACTGCACCTTGGACAACGTTTTCCCCTAAACCATAAGCAGCGGTGACTAAGGCGGCATTTTTGAAGCCGGTTTCTGTGTCAATGGAGAACATGACGCCGGAACTGGCTAAGTCAGAACGCACCATTTTTTGGACGCCTACAGACAGCGCGACGCTGAATTCGTCAAAGTCGGGACGCTTGGAGGCATATTGATGGCGATAGGAGATGGCGCGATCGGTAAATAAGGATGCGAAGCACTTATGACACGATTCCAGCACACCTTTGACGCCGTGGACGTTCAGGTAGGTTTCCTGTTGTCCGGCAAAACTCGCATCAGGTAAGTCTTCGGCAGTAGCACTAGACCGAACGGCTACGTCAAGATCGCTGCTGAATTTTTCGCAGACTTCTTGATACTCTGGACCAAAGCGTTTGCAGAATTCAGCATTCGCACCGTAGCTTTCGCACAATTTGAGGTAAGCCGAAGCGATCGCATCGTCTAATTCTTTCGGGAATGGCGTATTCATCACCATTGCCCGCGCTTGCTTACCGCGCTCCCGCAGATTGTTGACATCGTTGAGATCCAGATCCGCAAACAAGGTCCGTAGTTTTTGCTCTAACCCGGCTTTCTCGATAAAATACCGATAGGCATAAGCAGTGGTGGCAAAGCCGGTGGGGACGTTGACCCCCTTTGATTTAAGCTGTTGGATCATTTCACCTAATGAGGAGTTTTTCCCCCCCACTAAGCCTAAATCTGCTAAACCGACTTCTTCAAAAAACAGTACAAACTGTGTTTCTTTGGAACCTTTGGATGATTGTTGCTCTGGAGCTGTAGAAACCATATATCCTACTCCTGTTACCTGATGCTCGTCTTTAAACGTCGTAGAAAGTTAAACTTCTTTGTTTTTCACTTTCCATGTAAATCATACATCAGATTTTTAAAATTCGACAAGTTGAAAAAGATTTTTTTGAACGTTTTATGACAATTGGATTTTCCTCTTATATTCCTTAGCTTTTTAGCTAATTCAAGATATTGTAGCTTATGAACTCCCGCCCAGATCAGCCACTTTGTTAAAAGAATATTTAGATTGCTTTAACGCCCCAGGGGTTGTTTATTTCTTAATGTTAAGGAGTCCCATTCCTCCCGTTGGGGTTAAATTGAGCCGACAGTGGAATCCCTAGCCCGTAAACCTCTTGGGGGATTTCAACTTGTGAGAACCTCGGCTTTCCGGGGAAACCCGGGGGAATTTTCCCAAATTAATCAGACCAAATGTTATCCCGATCACTTGACTTCTGTTCCTACTTCCCGTATAAATCGGCTTTTTCGGGATGGGGGGAGGTCACCCTCCTGCCATCACTCATCACGCGATCGCCCTTTCTGCATCCACCACCCTACTCTGAGAACGTCCCTTCTCTCTATTTAATGGCTCATCCCACCCCGGAAAACCGCCTCAACTGCCCTAATCGCTTGAATTGGCCTCATTGACGCGGTTTTCCGGGCATTCTCCCGGGGAGAGTGAACCCTTGACCCGAGCACCGCGATCCCGCCTCCGCAACAATCCCCCCACGGAAAGGGTCCTCAACTCCGAACCCTGTCCATCAGGGGTCAAGAATTGCTACCCTAGAGAGGGGAACAACCAAGTTAGTCCAGATTGGATCGTGACAATATGCCGGAAACAGGGGCGGTATTACAAGAACGGTATCAACTGCAACAACAGTTAAATGATAACCCGACCCGGGAAACCTGGTTAGCCGTAGATTTGACCACCGAAGAACTCGTGGTGGTCAAATTGCTCGTTTGGGGAGGTGCGAAAGCTTGGGAAAGTCTCAAGCTGTTTGAACGGGAGGCGAAGGTCCTCAAAAATTTAGACCACCCGCGCATTCCTCGGTATCGAGATTATTTTGCGATCGATGATGGGACCCTGTGGTCCGGGTTAGTTCAGGAGTATATTCCTGGTGCCTCCCTTCAGGACTGGCTCGATCGCGGCAGGCGGTTCACAGAAGAAGAAGTAGAAAGAATAGCCACTGCCCTGTTGCATATCTTATGTTATCTGCATGAATTAAATCCTCCCGTCCTCCACCGGGATATTAAACCCAGCAATATTATATTAGGAGAAGACAACGAAATTTATCTAGTCGATTTCGGGGCCGCCCAGGACCGGAACCTCCTCACCCCTGGACGCAGCTTTACCGTTGTTGGCACTTATGGCTATACTCCGTTAGAACAATTTGGGGGACAGACGGTCCCCGCATCAGATTTATATGCCGTCGGTGCCACCTTAGTTCACTTACTCACCGGCGTACCCCCGGCAGACTTACTCCAGAAGAACTTGCAACTGGAATTTGGCGATCGCCTCAGTCCCCAATTCAGCCCCTATTTAATCAATTGGTTGCAAACCCTCACCGAACCCCAGCTAGACAATCGCTATCCCACCGCCACCGAGGCGATCGCCGCCTTAGAAGGAGTCGCCACCCTCTCCCCAGACAACGCCCCCTTTTATCAACCGGACATCACCCCGATTCAACTTTGCAAAACCCCCCAAAAACTAGAAATCATCCTACCCGAACCGGGCTTAAAAGTCCTAACCTGGGGGTTAAACCTCTGGCAACGGGGGTTAAACTTAATCGAACGCACAATCACCTCCTTACGAGATAATCTCAGCACATCCGATATCATTGCCCAGGTATTAGTATATCTGTTAATCGGCATTGGTTCCTTGTCCCTGTTGTCCTTGGTCCTCCAAGTGGTAACTGTCATCCTACCCATCTTAATTCCCCTGGGGATGGTTGCCTGTTTGAGCGAGTATTTTGAACGCACCATCATCTGTTTAGAACGCGATCGCAACACCTTTGAGATCCAGCAAAAGCGACTAGGATTTACCTATCGCCGACAACTCGGCGTCACCGCCCAGATTCAAACCGCCTCAATCTTCTACGACAATAAAAAATTTGTCATGGGAGTCACCCTCACCGCCGGACCCAGACCCGGATATTATCAACAATATGCCTTTGGCAATACTGGACGAAAACTCACCGAGGAAGAATGTGCCTGGTTAGCCGAAGAAATCGAGGACTGGTTGGACCTCGAATCGTAAGACTATTGAAACAATCCGACTGGCATCAGTAATAGACCTCTTGCAAAATTCTTTAAAGCCCCCCAGAAACTAAATATTTATTCCTCTGGC
>CAYUEH010000367.1:0-5869 GCA_964442465.1 uncultured Laspinema sp.
CGGCTTTTGGCTTCCTTAAACTGCTTAGAGAGTTGTTGCATTTGGGCTTCATTCATGGTTTGCCGGAATTTACTGAACAGATCGTTCTCTTCTTCCTTGACATGATGCTGCACCATATCTTTTAACTGTTTGACACGAGTCATAAAGCCCGCATCGCTACCGTTGGTGGATTTGATGGCTTCGAGGAGTTGTTTCATCTCAGCCTGCTCGTCATACAGATGTTGCACTTCTGGGAATTGAGCGCGGATGGCGGGATAGACTACTTCTTCTTCAGCTTCCGAGTGAGCGATGAGGTCCTTATAGATTTGACCGAAGAATTCTTCCCGTTTCTTAGGGTCGTTGGTATGTTCAATTTCCATGAAGAGGCTATCGACCTTGCGGTGATCTTCATAGATGATTTCCAGAATATTCACATCATCTTTGGTGCGGCTGACAGCGCTACCAAAGACACCACTCAAGGCTGCCATTGCATCTTGAACCCGACTCCAGACGCCTTGATCCGGGTTTTGTCCGGTGAGTTCGCGAGTGCCGAGGACTTCCAGAATACCCTTGAGTTGTTCTTGGTGAGAACGGTTTTCAAAGTTTACCGTATTCAGGGGAGTGATGGCGGCTTCGATGTCAGCGCCGACGACTTGTCCGGCTTTATGGATGAGGAGTCCTTTGATCACCTGAGCGTGTTTGAGCAATTCGTGCTGAGAGATTTTCTCAAACAGGGTCATGTTGGAATCTTCCATCATTTTCTGAGCTTGTTTCAGGGTTTGCTCGGTGGTGCTATCTGGCTCAGAGGGATTGCCATATTGAATGATGGTGGTTTCAATGATGCCGAGGTTTTTGCGATCGTCCTCTAGCATATTTTGCAAGCGCTCGCGGATATCAGGGTCGCTGGTGGCGCTGATAAATTTTTGTTCATTAGAAATGATGAAATTTTGGACGGCTTTAATATCGGCCAATTTTTCAGCGATCGCCATGCGTTTAGTATCTTGTAATTGAACGGTCATTCGAGTGTTCTCCTCGTAATTCAAGCTTTAAAGTAGTTGTCAACTATCCTTTACTTTACAAGATGGTCGTTTTAGCTTCATCCTTCTTTAGGCAGATTGTAGGGTGTTCAAAGGAGGACAATTTTGGATAATAAAACGATAGATTTGGTAATAAATTTTACTGATTCTTGGACCCATAAGCACCCTGGATATCATGAATGTAGGACGGCGTCAGGCATCGGGGTAGATTAGGAAACTTTTTCGGATTGTGATTTCAGGAATAAATACTCCTTTTGATAGGAATTGATGAAGGATTTTTTATATCTTGAGCAGGTACACAATTGGGTGTAAAATCCCTAGAAATGCGCAGCAATAATTTATTCTTTCCGGGGAAAGAGATGGGGGACGGGGGACTTGAAAAAAATCGGATACAGCGACTTAAAACCCCCTATTCAACTGCGGCGATAGCGCATTCCCGGTAATTGTTCGACCAAGCCAATTAATTCGAGTTGCAATAACGCACTGGAGACGGAAGCGGCATCGAGTTGGGCTTGGGATACAATGATCTCAAAGGCGATCGGCTCGATCGCCGTTGCCTCCCAGACTTGTTGCAATGGAGGGTCTAAATCCGGGACCGCTGGTGGGGGTGGCACTACTGCCGTTGCAGCAGTGGGGGTTGCCGGAGTGGGGGAAGGAGTGGGATGATATTTGGGCATGGCCCCTAGCATTTCCAGCAATTCCGTTTCATTGATGATGGTTTCAGCCCCATTTTTCAATAAGCGTAAACAGCCTTGAGAATTGGGGTCATCAATGCGTCCGGGTAAGGCAAAGACATCTCGACTGTATTCATTGGCAACTTTGGCCGTAATTAGCGCCCCCGATCGCTCCGGTGCTTCCATCACTAGAACTGCCCGACTTAACCCGGCAATAATCCGATTGCGTTGGGCGAAATGTTCTCTCCTTGTGAGCGTTCCCACGGGATGCTCACTCATAAACAATCCTTTTTGTATAATTTTTTCAGAGAGATGGCGATTGGTTTCTGGATATATTTTGTTGAGGGGAGTTCCGAAGACGGCGATCGTGCGGCCATCGGCATCTAAACAACCGAGATGGGCGTGAGTATCGATGCCAGCAGCCATGCCAGAGACAATGGTAAAGCCGCATTCCGCCAGAATATGGCTAATTCGGCGAGTCCATCGCTGCCCATATTCTGAGGGGTGACGAGTGCCGACAATGCCGACAATGGGGCGATTGCCGAGGGTTTCCTGGCGATCGACGTGACCTTGATAATACAGCAGGGGGGGTGGGTTGGGAATTTCCCTGAGCAAACGCGGATAATCGGGGTCGGCAGGGGTCCAAAAATTGGGGTTTTGGCGCAGATGTTCGCTGTAGAGTTGTTCGGGATTCAGTTGCGATCGCCTTGTGACAATTTTTTCCACCAGTTGCCGACCCAACCCCTGGACTTGTGTGAGAGCCTCCGGTTCAGCCTGCCAAGCCGCAGCTAAACTGCCGAAATATTTAAACAAGCGACCCAGTAACACCGGACCAACCGTGGGAATTTGCGACCAGGCCACCCAAAATGCACGTTCTTCCAGATACATTAACCCTCATGACTCCTGTCGAAAAATCGGGGGGAAATATCGGCGATCGCATCTTATACCCTTGTCAATCCTTCCTTAAAGAGCCATCACCATTGAGGCTGATTATCCAGGAAATAGATGGCGATCGTACCCTCTTAAATTTTAGGGGAAAGTGCTGTTTGGAACAACGGGAAAGGGTTCAACCGAGGCGAATGGATCGGTCTATATAGCCAGTCTTGCAGCAATTTGACACAGGGTTCGGCTCCCCTCGGATGTTCTGGGAGAGGGGTTGGGGGTGAGGATCGATGGCCAAACGGCACGCAAGACTAGCTATAGAGGGTTCCCCAGTTAGGGAACTCCAAAAAATAAAATCTTCTATCAGAGATCCCCCTTTCCCCCCCCCTGATTATCCCCCTCCCGTCCCCCTTGGGAAGGGGGACGGGAGGGGGATAAATATTTAGTTCCACCGGGGGCTTGAATAATTCGGCATTACTTCTAATGCCCCACTTTATTTATGGAAATCCCTTATTCGCCTACATTAGACTTCTTGCAAAATTCTTTAAAGCCCCCCTTGGGAAGGGGGGTTGGGGGGATCAATCCTTTTTTTGCAAGAGGTCTATTTTTGTCCGTGTTTTTTGATGCCATTTTTGCTCAGACAGGTTCAGCCAAAATCTGAGCCAACTGCATTGATTGACAATAGACCTCTTGCCAAAATCTGGATTGTTCCCCTTGGATCCGTGAGATCCCCCTCCCGTTCCCCTTGGATCCCCCTCCCGTCCCCCTTCCCAAGGGGGAAGCCAGAGGGATAAATGTTTATCTCACGGGGGAAGCCAGAGGAATAAATCTTTTATAAATTGGCTGGGTTGCTCTCTGGGAAACCCAAGAAAGCTGGGTTGCGAATGAAAGGACTTATTGCCTCTGGGATTTTTGTGGGGTACAACTCAATCCCAAAATATGACTCAGCCACTTAATTTTTCGCATTTTCCTGTTGTTCGAGGTAGGCAAAAACACTTTTATCACCAATATCTGAGGGGATGTTTTGCACGGCTTTTCGTAGGGCAAAGACTAGGAATAGAATGGCCCAAACTGCTAATAGATTTTTTTCCATTAGGGGTGTTAATAAACCCGAGAGGTGTCCTAAAATTAGCAGGGGGACTAAGGGGGTGAGCAATTTAGTTTCTAAGCGATTGAAACAAAAGGCTTCTTTAAAATAAATGCCAGTTAAGGCGACAAAGGTAAATCCGATACCGACGAGGGCGATCGCCTCGTGATAAACTGTGATGACGAAAGGGTCAGGGCGAGTAAAAAACACCGTTAATGCAGTCACGGCACCAGTCGCCCAACAGACTTGCAGGAAGCGATGGAGAACTTTGAGATAGATGTGAATCGTCAGTAAGCTGACGCCGAGGGCGAGACAGAAACAGGCATAGAGTACGCTGAGACTGGTGAGGATCGCAGGGGTGGTTCCTTGCCAGAAGATGAGAACCGTGGCGATGGCGAAACTCAGGGCGGCTACCATCAAGCCACTGCGATAGATGATAACGGATTGGCGATCGCTCGGGGTAATGCTAAATTCCCCAAACTGCCCTTGATAGACGGGAGATTCCATAGAATTAGCTTGAGTCATGATGAATTTGACGGATCTACTCCAAGGTAATGGGTGTTCGCGATACACTTTGATTATGACCGATCTGATGACTGACCCACCCCTGATAGGCTCTAAAGATGACTAAATCAAAAAAACCTCCGAAACAAAGCGCCTCATCCCCCGCGATCCCGAAACTGATAGAAATTGATGAAGGGGTTTTTGGCCCCCGACTGCTCGAACGCGGGGAACTTCCTATCAATCCCGATCAAATCATCGATTTAGTCAAAAAGATGAGCAAGATACAAGCGTTATTACTCGATGATGAGGATGAAGATGAGGATGAAGATGATTTATTGTTAGAAGATATTTTTGATGAAGATGAGTTTGAACTCGAATTACAAGAAATTTTAGGAACTGATGATTTAGAGGTTAATGAAGAAAATTTAAGCCGATATTTACAATTCATGAAAGCTCGGATTAAACCCCCTTATAAACTGACGGGGAATGGAGAATTTGACTGGGAAGAAGAGTATGTGAGTGGCTTAAAGAGCAAAAAAGAATATGAAAAGCTGAAAAAACAACAGCCTTCTTATACGGATACCTTTAGTTTGGTTCAGTTCTGTGATGTCGGCACAGAGGGGATTATGGTTAAGGTGGAACGGACGAGCGATCGCCGTCAGTTTATCCTTCCGTTAATTGATTTAGAGGTCACCACAGAAGATCCCCAGCATTTTGAATTAATTGAGAATTATATCCTGTGGTTTTTCAGTTATTAGGCCAATTTGCCGGTTGTTGAGGGTTGACGATCGCCCTCCGGAACAACCCACCCGGATCCTTTAGCGCAACCTCACTCTCACCGTTGCACCAACGGCGAGGTGGAGTAGATCGGCAGCATTGCCACCATTGATGGCAATTTCCACCCAACCCTGAGAACCGACGAGGGCGATCGCACCTCCTCTGGGTGCGTCACTGTAAGTATTTCCCCCCGGAATCATGCGATCGCCCACTCCAACAGAGCCCAGTTTCCCCCTCACCCGAGTCCCAGGAATGTTCGTAATCAGGTTACCAAAGCGATCGATATATTGGATACAACCGGCGATTTCCTGGTTTTCCCACTGACATTGCGGCAGATCCAGGGTGACTAACGTCCGGGGATCAATCTTGGGTCCTAGATCCTCTAAAGGCACTCCCTTCGTCAAATGAGCGCCGACTGGAGCAAAAATATCTCGTCCATGAAACGTCGTACTCGGGTCCGGGGTGCGCCAGTAGTCAGAATTGCTCAGTTCCACCGCTGCAAGAATAGGGTTTTCTGGACTGAAGACCCCGGAGAACAAGCCGTTATCAGGTCCCACCAAGATAGCGTGCGGTAGTTCGAGGGCGATCGCCCGCCTTGCACTGCCCACTCCTGGATCCACAACGGCGACATGGACGGTCCCCTCGGGGAAATAGGGATAAGCATTCATCAGACAAAACCGCGCAGCAGCAATATCCTGGGGGGGAATCTCATGGGTGAGGTCCACAATCGTGACCCCGGGATTGATACAGGCGATCGCGCCCTTCATCACGCCGACATAGACATCATGGGAACCAAAATCAGTTAAAAGAGTAAGCATGGAGATGGGGGAGATGGGGAGAATGGGGGAGATGGGGAGGATGGGGAGGATAGGAGATGTTCGTAGTAACGACTTCAGTCGTTATCCGGTGTTCGTAGTAACGACTTCAGT
>CAYUEH010000368.1:0-3736 GCA_964442465.1 uncultured Laspinema sp.
TTACTACGAACTGAAGAAAGAAACGACTGAAGTCGTTACTACGAACTATTGAGGGAACGACTGAAGTCGTTACTACGAACTGAAGAAAGAAACGACTGAAGTCGTTACTACGAACTATTGAGGGGACGGCTCATAACTGTGGGGACTGCTATATAATCGATGACAGAATTTTATTGATGCGTTGCGATCGCCAATTTTATGAGTTCTATCTTCACCGCTGTAGTTACGGGTATCACCAGCTTTGCCGCCACCAATATTGACGATATCACCGTTTCCATGTTGTTATTTTCCCAAACCGACGCTCGGGGCTTTCATCCTCGCGATATTGTGATTGGGAATTACCTGGGATTTACCGTCTTAATTTTAGCTTGTCTGCCCGGTATATTTGGAGGTTTATTTTTACCGCCCCCTTGGATTGGACTATTGGGATTTATTCCCCTCGTAGTCGGTATCAAGCAGTTACTAGGTCACGATTCCGATGATGAACCGGAAGTCCAAGGAATCGTCAGTCCCGGTGATAATCCACTCCAGAAACCCAGCCGGTGGCCTCGGTGGATTACCTATTTATCCCAGAGTCAAATTTACAATGTTGCCGCCCTCACCGTCGCTAATGGGGGGGATAATATTGGAATTTATGTGCCGATATTTGCCAGCAATCGTCCCCTAGATTTAGCCATCATTGTGGGAATTTTTTATGTATTGGTGGGAGTCTGGAGTGCGATCGCGTACTATTTGAGCCGTCACCGGGCGATCGCCCTTGTTTTAACCCGCTATGGTCTAATTTTAACCCCGGTTGTTTTCATTGCCTTGGGACTGTTTATTTTGATTGATAATCAAAGTTACCGCCTGTTACCGGGATTCAATTAAATTCAGGGTTCAGCAGTCGCCCCGGCATGGAGTGGGAGAATAGGGCAACTGCCAAGTTACTCTGCTGAAACCTTTTCCATAGTTTCTTCCAACGCCAGGGACGAAATCGGCACTTCCTCCACCGTGGGCAACTTTTCCACCGTCAGGCGAGACTGACTCGACCCGGAGAGTCGCTTCAAGAGCTTGGGTTTCGGGTCATGGAGGAGATAGATAATCACATCTCCCGGTTGCCATGCATCGGTTGCTGAGACCACCAAAAGCTGTTTTTGTCGTTCGATTAACAACGGAACCAACTCTCCCGAACGAATCAGCGCTTGTAAATGAGCCTTTTGAAAGGCGCAGCTAGGCTCCTTGAGGACCGTTTCCCCCAATTTGACCTGAGAATCGTTGAGATACTCGTTCCAAGTCTTGAGTTGCAGTTCGGGGATAAAAGCGTGCTGAATTTTATTGGTCTTATTTCCCGCCTTATTCCCTTGCGGGTCAATGGGAAATAAGGCTAACACCCGAGGCGGGGAAAACTCCTCGGCAGTGCGTTGCGCCAAGACGCGATTCACTTCCCCATTACTGGTCATCGCCAGGAAGGTCCCCATCGAAGCCAGTCCAGCTTCTTCTAACACTTCGGTATCGAGGGCCGAGCTTAAAAAGACCGGCAAATCCTCTCGTTCGGCTTGCTGACAGGCTTCGGGATTGGTATCCAGAATCACCACGGATTCACCCCGTTCTTTAAAGAGTCGGGCAATTAAGCGACTTAAGGGGTTAGAACCGACAATCACCGCACCGGTGGCTTTGGTGGACATTAGACCCAGGATTTTGGCGACGGAACGGGCGGTGAGCCCTTGCAAAACCACGGTCAAAATAATGGTGAGGAAGACGAGGGCTTTGATGGAGTCCCCCCCGTTAATCCCGCGATCGGTGAGTAAAATCGAGAACAAAGAGGCGACGGAAGCCGAAACAATTCCTTTGGGACCAATCCAGCTTACAAATAATTTCTGACGCCAGTTGAGTCCACTGTTGATGGTGCAAAGCCAAACATTAATGGGGCGTACCAGAAACATCAGAATCGCCACGGTAACGACACTCCCCCAACCCAGGGCGATCACACTAGCGATGGACAGATCGGCGGCTAGGAGGATAAACAAGACGGAAACGGCCAAAATGGTCAGTTGACCTTTAAACCGGCGCAGTAGCCGCTCATCGGGCACGGCGGAAGCGCGCAAGACAATGCCTGCGACTACGGTTGCCATCAGTCCCGACTCCCCTCGGATATCTTGGGCGAGGCCGAATAAGCCCCAGAGTCCGGCTAAAACGACGAGATTTTTCAGGTCCTCGGAGAGAAAATGGGCGCGTTTGAGGACATACCCGAGCATCCAACCGCCCAAGGCCCCGATCGCACTGCCAATCCCCAGACGAATGGACAATCCGGCAATTAACCGCAGGGGGTCGGCATCGCCATTTAAAATCACATCCAGGACTAAGACGGCCAGAATTGCCCCAACGGGATCGATGAGTACCCCTTCGCCTTCGAGCAATGCGGCTACGGAACGCTCAACTTGGACCTGTTTGAGCAAGGGCCCGATGACCGTGGGTCCGGTGACGACGACTAAAGCGGCATATAAAAATGAGATGGACCAGGGAAATTCACTGAAGGCATGAGCGGCAATGCCGCCCCCAAGCAGGGTAACCAGGGTGCCAATGGTGACGAGGTTCCGCAGACTACCGGAGACTTTATCCAGTTCTTTGAGTTCGAGGTTTAGACCTCCCTCAAATAAGATTAAGGCGACGGACAGGCTGACAATGACTTCGAGTCCATCTCCTAGGAGGCTCGGATGCAGTAAGCCGAAACCATCAGGACCCAAGAGAATGCCGAACAGCAGCAAAAAGACGATACCTGGAATTTTCAGGTAGTCCGCCAGAACTTGAGCTCCAATTCCTGCAATGACCGTTAAGACAATCAGCAGGGTAATATCAAAAGGCATTTCCATAGGCTTGTGTGATAAGAGCGAACGAGCTTTCAATGATTTGGCCCGCTCGTCAAATGAGGATGATATGGGTTGTCCTTGAAGGGGCCAGTTTTCTGCCAGGGCGATCGCACCGAATCAAACAGCGATATCCGGCTATTCAAGGGACAACGTTTGGCTCAATTCTGTTTTTAGGCTCCCAGGGGGTAGCCTTCTATCCACAAAGCCGGTTCTACAAGAGGGGAATTGATTTGAGTCGAGTTGATGGCAACCTTCAAACCGGCGGATGAGATGGGCTTTTTGACAAGGAAAAACCCTTAAATTGGTTTTAGAGTTAGATATTGACCACCAGGATATCACATCTGTTGGGGTTTCTGGCAAGGGCTTAGGATCCTGGGTCACGTTAGCCCGGGTTGGGGGCAATCAATCACCCAAGTCTTCTGGGGTGCGTTCAACCCCACAGCGATCGCCCCCTCAGAGAGTCTAAGGGGGCAAGGTTCGGGGCTATGGCTGAGTTTACCGGACAGCAGTCGCCCTACCCAACCCTGGAGCATCCAGACTCGTAGTTCCCGGGTCTTTATTCTTCGGCAAAGCTGCGATCGACACTCGACAGAAACACAGGTTCCACCCGAATGCCCAAAATCGTAGCGGGTCGCACGACCATATACTCTCCTTGAGATGTTTTGATCGGCACGTTGATAAACTCTTTTCCGTCGGAGTTGGGGACCAATACCCCTTGATACCATTTCTGGAACTCTTGAATCGTGGAAAAACGCACCTGTTCCTTGTGTCCACCCTCGATCAGGAGGGAAACGCCTATATAATCTGGGATTCTCGGCATACGGCAAGAATTATCCTCAAAGCACCGAGATTATTATGAGCGTTCAAGGGGGCAATTTCATCGGTGTTTT
>CAYUEH010000368.1:3836-5856 GCA_964442465.1 uncultured Laspinema sp.
AAAAGAAAAATCCCCTTTAAAATTCACCGTTGCCGACATTGCACCAAACCGATATAAAAACCACAGGAATTTTCCCTTGAGCAGCGAATGAGTTGAGGCCATTCCATCGCCCAGAACCCTTATATTTGCTTCCCTTATCACTCCCATTAGAATTCCTGTTCAAATCAAGATTTCATAACAAAACTTGACCCCTAGGGGCAGGTAGATTTACCCAAGCTAGTATAAGGCGTTAGAATAAACCCAAAGTTCTGACCTTCTGACCTCGGAGTTGGCTTATATGGACACAACTGCCCATTCCACTACTGAATCCCTTGACAACTTACCCCGTGAGGTGAGGGTCACTCAACTTCAATATCTGATGCAAACCCTGGAAATCGCCGATCGCATCGCCACCAAAGGCTATCTGATCACGAGTTCCGAACTAGCCGACCTCATGGATGTCAATGCCAGCGCCGTCACCAGTCGTGGCGACAACTGGCCTTGGCGTAACTGGATCGTCTCCCGGGTGCGACGAGAAGGAAACCAAATTCTCTGGCAACTAGAACGAATCGATTTATTTAACGGATCCGGTGAGGATGATGGGGCCGGAGAATAACGCCGAATCAACGATTCGTGATGGGTTTCTCAGTCATTGCTCTACTGTCCGGGGTCCTTTGTTCCGGCTTTAGAGTCTAGGGTCAAACCTCTTTTTCTTTCTTTCGTTTGATCATGCCATATCCTCCACCGACGGGCACCCTGAAGGCCCAGCCTTCGGGGAACCTCTCTCATGGCTTCAGATAAACAGACTGGACCCAGGATGTGACTGTTCATTCAGCAGTCAAATTCCTGCTATTGGGGTCCATACTGTCGTCCGCGCCACTGAGTCGGGGTGTGAATGGCGGACAGAATAATCCTCAACACCGCCAGAGGGTCGGCTAGAGGAGACAGCCAAAACAACCAGGCCGCCGTTTTTGGGGCCTGGGTCCGGTCATACGAAGGGGCGATCGCCAAATTCAACGCAAACCGAATCCCCAACAAAAATAAATTTAACCCCAACAGCAACCGCGACCCTTCCAACCCCAATAACCAATACCCCAACACCACCAACAGCGGCAACCCTTGCACCGCCAGCAAAAACCAAACATCTCCCCAAGTTTGACCCCATGACGCCGCATCCTTGAGGTCCAAACTGCGCCCCCACTCGCGCCAAGTTTCTGCCGCCCCTTCATACATCCGCACCTTAATCACCTTCGCCCCATCCATAAACCCAACCTTAAACCCAGCCTGGGCAATATTTCGGGCCAAAGTCACGTCATCACAAAACGACTGACGGGCGCTGCGATAACCCTCCACTGCCGCCAACACCGATCGCCGACAGAGGAAACATTGACCATTTGCCATCACCCGTTCCGCCGAACTCGCCTCAGTATTCGTCGGACCAAAGCGATACACCAGGGTCATCAATAGCGCCGGTTGTAGCACCATTTCCCCCGCCTCCTTGAGAATAAACTGCGGGGAGAAAGACACCAAATCATACCCTTTTGCCTCTGCCGCCTGCACCACTGCCGCCACCAAACCCGGGTGAGGTTGAGTATCCGCATCAATGCCTAAAAACCAGCGACTCCCGGAGGAACTGGACAGAAATCCATAATTCAAGGCCCAAGGACGGCCCACCCAATCCCCCGGCAAAGGGTCATCGGTCACTAAGCGAATCCGGGGGTCCTTTTCTGCTGCCGCCTTGACTAAATCTTGAGTGCCATCGGTGGAGTTGCTATCCACAATGATGATTTCCCGCACCTCATAACTTTGGCGAGTTAATCCAGCGAGACAGGGGGAGAGGCGATCGCGTTCATTTAACGTAGGGACCACCACACTCACTGCACCATAAATCTCCTGAGTCGGTGTAGTCGGTTCAATCGGAGGCTGCCGAAACGCCCCTTTAATCAGTCTAGAAAGCAGAATCGCCGTCGCAGGCAACTGCAACAGTAACAGAATGGTCGATAAAATAGAGAGTGACAAATCAGACAAAATATGGTATAGA
>CAYUEH010000369.1:0-5848 GCA_964442465.1 uncultured Laspinema sp.
TTAAGCCCCAATTGTTAAAAAATTAGAAAAAATTTAACCACAAATCCGTGACGAGCCTAGGATTGAAGCTAGAGAGGTTGTCGCGAAACCTGCTTTTCAAAGTAAGCTTGAGTTTGCTGTAACAACTGTTCTCGACTATCGCCAGCGGTTTGATGAGTCAGCGTCGGGACTAAATTCCGCGCTTGTAACGTCATGTGAAGCTGTAGCTGTGCCACATACTCACTGATATCTTCACGAACGATAGCAGAGTGGTGTTGATTCAGATTGTTAGCCAAAGTGTTCTCCTTACCTCAACTCGCGTCAAGTCCAATATCAATAAAAGTTACCATTACTTCCACAAAACGTCTAGTTTTGCAACAAAGCTTAACGTTAGGGACCCATTCTGTAGCGTTCTGTAACGTTTTTATGGCCAACCCGATCACAACTCCGGTCCGTTGAGGGTCCCAACCGCCATGAACCCCGGGGTGTAAGTGGGTCCCGCCTCCCCTGGAGCCAGGGACCCGGAAAGACCCGAAAGATGTAAAAATCCCCAGAACTTGCTAAAACAAAAATAGGTGCAGCTTTCCTCAGACTCAGAAGCTCAGAAAAACTGCCCTAATTGCCCGGTGCTGAACACTGTAGCTAACAATCAAGCTATTGCCTGTACCTCATCGCTCCTTTAACCTTATAGCCGAATTGTTGGAGCTTTCCTCATGTTGTACTCCCCAGAGAATTTCGACCTGCTCAAGATATTTTTGGAACAGACTCCCCAGGCAATAGCGATGGTCGATCGCCAGATGCGATACTTGTTTGCCAGTCGCCAATGGTTGCGAGATTGCGGTTTCGACGATCGCGATCGCCACCCCCAGTCCCCCGACTCAGCAGCAACCCAGACTCCGACTCTCCCGGTTGAGTCCATTGTGGGTCGTTCTCATTATGAAATCCTGCCTCGGTTTACCGCAACCCAACCGACAACCGACAACCCAGAGGAAGCAGGAAGTAGAAACTTAGTCCTCTCCCTCGAATCCTGGAAAGAGGTCCAAGCGGTGTGTTTGGCAGGGGGAGTACAATCCTGGGAAGAAGAGTTGGGTTCAGATGGCGATCGCCAATCCCGAGTCAAGTGGGAGGTGCATCCCTGGAAAACCGAGACGGGTGAAATTGGTGGATTGCTGCTGTTGAGAGAACCCACAGGGAGAACCCCAGGGAATCGCTCACCCTTGAATCAGTTCACACCCAAAGCATCCAGCAATTCCCACCGGCGATCGCGATCGGATGAAAGCGATTTGCGTCGCCAAAGTCAGATTCTCGTCGAACTCGCACGCAGCAAAACCCAGAATGAGGGGAATTTAGAAGCGGCGATCGCTGAAATTACCGAAGCTGCCGCCAATACCCTCGCCGTCGAACGAGTGGGAGTCTGGTTGTACGATAATCACCAGACTGAGATTACCTGTATCAATCTCTACGAACGCACCGATCGCCTGCATTCCTCCGGCAGTATGCTGCTGACTGCTCCCTATCCTCAATACTTCCAAGCGTTAGAAACCGAACGTGCCATTTCCGTCGATCACGCCATCACCGATCCCCGAACCCGAGATTTAGCCGATACCTACCTCATCCCCCTCGGCATTACCTCCAAATTAGATGCACCCATTCGCATTAGTGGCAAAATCGTCGGGATTCTTTGCTGCGAACATCGCGGCATCCCCCGGAGGTGGAAATTAGGAGAACGGAACTTTGCGGCTTCCATCGCCGATTATACGGCCCTCGCCTTAGAAACCCACGATCGCATCAAAACTCAAACCGAACTCGAATCCGCCAATGACCAACTCCAAGCGGTTTTAGATGCCGTTCCCGGGAGCATTTCTTGGTTTAGTTCCGATTTAGTTTATCTCGGAGTCAATGGCTACTTAGCGAAAACTTTTAGCGCCAATCCCGAGACTTTCCTCGGCAAAAAAATCGGCTTTTTACAGGGTTCTCCTAGATTTAATCACCTGGTCCCGGAATTTTTTAACAATCCGGCAACAGAAGCACAGCACGAAATTGAGATGTCTGTTCGCGGGGTGAATCGGCACTTTTTGGTGGTGTCTCACAAATATCAGCAGGGACAGGCGGCAGTCTTTATCGGATTTGATATTACCGATCGCAAAGCTGCGGAAGCTGCACTCCAAAAAGCCAATGAGGAACTGGAAACCCGCGTTGCTGAACGCACGAAAGATTTAACCGAGGCGATCGACCAATTGCAATCGGAAATTCGCACCCGCAACCTCCTGGAAGAAACCCGCGACGTTTTGGAATTTTCCATCAACAATGCAGCGGATTCCGTGTTTTGGCTGACTCCCAATGGTAGATTTTTCTATGTCAACGATGCCGCTTGCATCACGTTGAACTACTCGCGCCAAGAACTTTTGTCCCTGAGTGTGCATGATATCAACCCCGATTTACCCGCTGAAGTTTGGCCGGAATACTGGGAGGAAATTAAAGAATTTGGGTCCGTCCGTTTGGAATGCCATCATCGCACCAAGGAGAATCAGATTTTTCCGGTGGAAATTACCATTAACTATTTTCAAATTAAGGGGAAAGAATATAACTGCATTTTTGCCCGGGATATTACGGAAACCAAACGAGTTGAAACGGAATTGCAAACAGCCAAAGCCACCGCAGAAGCCGCGAATTTGGCAAAAAGTGCATTTTTTGCCAATATGAGCCATGAATTGCGGACGCCATTAACGACGATTATTAGTTATAGCGATTTGTTGCAGGAAGATGCGAAAGAGTTAGGGGTGAGCAATCGGGCTTTCTTTGGGGATTTGCAGCAGATTAATAAAGCGGGGAAAGATTTGTTGGTGGCGATCGATGATATTTTGGATTATTCTAAGATTGAGTTGGGTCGGATGCAACTGGAAGTTGAATGCTTCGAGGTGGGTGAGGCGATCGCCATGATTATGGCGGAAATTGAACATAAGCTGATTACGAATAATAATACCTTGACGATGGGAGGGGATGCGGAGTGGGGGATGATCTGTAGCGATCGGCATAAACTACAGCAGGTATTGTGGCACTTACTTGATAATGCCACCAAGTTTACCGAAAACGGGGCGATCGCCTTAGAAATTACCCGAGAAGATACCCCAGACTTCCGCATCTTAAATGCCGCCTCCAAATTCAGTAAACCTGGACTAGAAACCACCGAAGAATGGATAGCCTTTCGAGTCCGAGACAACGGCATCGGCATCACCCCCGAACAAATTCAAGAGCTATTTGAGCCATTTAGTCCCATCCACACCTCCGATCTTCATCACGCCTCCGGCACCGGATTAGGATTAGCTGTAGCCCGGAGTTTATGTCAACTCATGGGCGGAGATTTATTCGTAGACAGTAATCCCGGAGAGGGGTCAACCTTCACCGTTTATTTACCAGCAAGTCTACCAACAAATTCCTCCAATGCTGAGGCAATCCAGCCCAAATTTACCCCCAATTTTTCCGAAACCCTGTCCCTAGACCCTGACAAAACATTGCCGGAAGAAGAAGGATGGGTCTTTGATGATGAGTAATTCATTATCCAGTTGATTGCCCTCTAATATGCGTCAGATTATCTAATCCTAGCCCTGTCAAAGTGGCCAATTTAACGACGAAAAATCGTTATTTCATGTAGGGGTTTGGTCTCCAAACCCTCCAACAGCATGGAGGGGTTTGGTCTCCCAATCCTCTTCAAGCTAATTATCCAACCCTATCATTTTGAATCAATTTAGTTCATCGAAATTTGCCCTAATGAAATCCCATATTACAGAACTTGCGCAATCTTTAACATTAAATACTAAATGTAGAGGCGATTCGCGAATCGCCTCTACATTTAGGGTGAATTCTCAAAATATGAGCAATTCCTATCTTAGCCCCAGTCAGAAACAGATAACAGGAGTAAAAAAATTATCTAATCCAATCATTATTGTTTCATTAAGCTGTCTAGTTTTTACCGTTTTAGTCAACATCAAACCTGCATCAAGTCTTGGACAATCCAGGGAGGAGGTTCTTGTTTCTGAAGAGATTGCCCAGACCCTTAACTTTGGGCAACATTTCCAAGAATTAAGAGTTGAAGGTTCAATTATTATTGCAGAATTAAATGGCGATCGCATCTGGCAACATAACCCCCAACGCAATCAAACCGCCTTCCCAACCGCCTCAACCTTTAAAATCCTCAACTCTCTCATTGCCCTAGAAACCGGCGTCATTCCGAATGAATTAGCAGTATTAACCTGGGATGGAATTCCCCGAGCAATTCCCACCTGGAATCGAGACTTAAATCTGAAAGAAGCCTTTAAACTCTCTGCCGTCTGGTTTTATCAAGTTTTAGCACGCCGCATCGGATATGAGCGAATGCAGCAATGGATAACCCAAGTCGGTTATGGCAATCAAAACATTGGTACAGCCGAAGAAATAGACCAATTTTGGCTACAGGGAAACCTCCAAATCACCCCCCAACAACAAGTGCAATTTCTGCGCCGTCTCTACAACAACGATTTACCCTTTTCTGAGCAGACCCTGGCCCTAGTCAAAGAGATTATGATTTATGAACAAACACCCGATTATACCATTCGCGCTAAAACAGGTTGGTTTGGATATGGAAATGAATCGCTCCAAAATATTGGATGGTTTGTCGGGTATGTAGAAACCGGAGATAATGCTTATTTTTTTGCCACCAATATTGATGTAAACAAGCCAGAAGATGGGGCCGCTCGAATAGAGTTAACTCGAAGGTGTTTGCAAGATATTGGAGTGCTGTAGTGCCGGTTAACCCGCTACCACATTTCATTTTTTGACATGAAATAATCTACAATATGCTATAATAGTTCTATACCATATTCCCTAATGACTTAGGGGAACTGAGGATAAAAAATCATGAAAGCAATTCACTTGATTGAGCGAGAGCACGTCGGAAAATCAACCCAAGTTTACCCAGAGCGAGATGAGTGGGAAACCGGATACTGGTCGGTTAAACGTCAAAAAGCATTTGAGCTAATAGACTGTGAGCTTTATCTGCACCGGGGTCAGAAAGAACCGGCATTTTTCGGGGGGATTATTATCGGCTTTTACTGTTTTGATACAGAAGGAGTTGGGAGGATGAAAGAGAGGATTGTTTTTCGAGTCAAACGAGTTCCGGAGCTTGAGGGAACGGTCACCCCTCAAGAGGGATGGGGAAATGAACAGAAAACTGTTTATTAATTGAGGAAGTTGATCGCTTAGAATTCATCTCGACTCATCAGGACCCCAGGGAATATTCAGCAACTCTTAATCAATCTTTATCGAGAACAAGGTTTAGACCTATCTATGATTTTATGCGGTACTGGCCTTGGCTATTGCTATAATTGATTGAATATCTAAACAGAACTAATCCAGGACCCATTGAGGCCAGTTATGACTTTATCCCCTTCTACCCTACCGCCTTTAAATGGTTTACCCGCTTCCTTACCCCTAGAAGGAGCGGTGCGAATTGAGCTAGAAGCAGGAATTCCCATTTTTAGAGCATCAAATCAGGTTAACTCTCGGATTGCTACTTTACTGGAGAAACAACAGGTTGAGGGGTTAACAGAATTGGAGGAACAGGAGTTAGATGCTTATGAAGAAATTGATGATTATTTAAGTTTTGTAAATCGCACGATTCGGAATCTGGCTCTCCCCAATTCTACCCGGCCTTCAATCAAGGATTAAAATGTCTCGTCCTGGGCTTTCTGAACCAATACAAGCTGAAGTAAGACAGCGTGCTAAGGGACTCTGTGAATATTGTCATGCTTCAGAACAGTGGCAGTATGTTCAATTCACTATCGATCATATTGTGCCGCTTGTTGCCCGTGGTTCTAATGACCTTGATAATTTA
>CAYUEH010000370.1:0-5820 GCA_964442465.1 uncultured Laspinema sp.
AATTCTGCCAAAGTTATAATGCCCCACTTTATTTATGGAAATCCCTTAAGCTGTTGTCAAGCATCGAATGTTATACCGAAGGAGAAATCAAAATGTGGCGATCGCTCAAATTAGGCTCAATTGCTGTGGTGAGTCTGGGATTAATCGGGTTAACCGCCTGTGGAACCGGAGAACCGGACTCAAATGTACTGGAAAGTGAGACGGAAACCCCGACAGAAACTGCACCAGCACCCACGGCAACGACTCCAGGGGAACATCCCACCCAAGGGGGACAGGTGATTGAAATGGATGCGTATCATTTAGAGTTAGTAGCGTTACCGGAACCCGGAGGAGTGCATTTAGATTTTTATCTGCAAACCGGAGATACTCACGAAGCGATTCCTGGTGCAACGGTTACCGCACAAGTGGAAACCCCTAATGGGGAACAACGAACTCTGGAACTGCCGTATGACGAACCGGGGGAACATTATGCGGCGTTTTTGCCGGCAGAAGTATCCGGGGAGTACAAGGTGGTTGTTCTGACGGATATTCAGGGGGAAAAAGTTAATGGGCGCTTTACGTTCAATCGGGAGTAGGCAGGACTTACGCATCCGTTGAAAATCCACCTTAAATGTAGAGGCGATTCGCGAATCGCCTCTACATTGAGTTAAAGGTTAAAGCCAATAAAAAAGCTCAGATATTGATTATCTGAGCTTTTTCGGGTTAAGCTATAAAACGAAAAGGTTTCGTCTTATGGGTTTCCAGAAAAAAAAAATCTCCGATTCTGACTAGAGGACCCCGGCACCGAAGGTTTCAGTGCCTCGACTCTTATCGTTCGGGAGATTTCATCGTTTGGAGTTCCACTAATCTAGCTTAGTAGCTTTTCGAGAAGTTGTTGCGACGGCCACCGCGACCGCCACCACCGCCGCCCCCAAAGGAGCCTCGGTCTTCACGGGGTTTGGCTTTGTTGACTTTCATATCACGTCCCATCCACTCAGCCCCATCAAGGGCTTCAATCGCAGCGGTTTCTTCAGTTTCAGTGGACATTTCCACAAACGCAAAGCCGCGCACACGACCCGTTTCCCGGTCGGTGGGCAGATTCACGCGCTTAACGGAGCCGTATTCTGCAAATACGGCGCTCAGATCTTCTTGGGTAACTTCATAAGAAAGATTACCAACGTAAATAGACATGGACTAACTCCAAAATTCAACGGATGTAGAGGTCAAGTTTTCGGAGAGAAGCCTGTCCAGACGAAAGGGAGAAATACCTATCAATACTCGAAACAAACACTGCAACCGAATTTCAATCTCATCCATAAGAATAACACAGTTTTTTCAGTTTGGGTAAAGCTATCGGTAGTTTTTCCTAAAATCCCATGAAACCCTTTGCCGGAGGTATTTTGGGGAATTGAAATTCTCAGGCGATCGCCCCAAAAGGGGTCACAAATCTCCTGGCATCAATCTCTCAACCCTCAACATCCCACAAGGGTTATTGAGTGATTTTAGGAACCTCTTACCCCTGAACTCTGAGCATAATGATGAGGGAAAATACTGGAAACAGAACAGCGGGACACCCGAGATCTGCGGCCCTTTCCAGTCTGGAAAGGGCCGATCGCCTCTCATCTAGGGCGTCGGTACAGTAGAGGGAAGACAACCCGGTTTCTGGTCCTCATCTGTTGCGAATCCCCAACATCTGGGTTAAGAAACCGGGCTTCTTGTCCTCGCTTATCTAATACTGTACCGGCGTCCTAGGGGTCATGAGGTGCCGTTGTGGAAGACATCGGCGGCCCCCAACCCCTCTCCAGAACATCCGAGGGGACATCGGGTGAGGTACAAATCCTGCATGAATTGCTATAGATAGAGAGTCCAATACAGAGTCTGGTCACTTCAGATCCTGCCTACAGTTGCGGTGACAGGGCTAACATTGCGGAAGTTCTGAACCGCTTACGGTAACTGCTTCTGCATTCTTTTTCCATTCCGGCTAGACTCTGTGTCACAGTCCGGTTAGCTTCATGGTTGAACTGAAAGACTCACCAAGACCTAGAAACGCTACTCTATATTGAGGAAAGGAAAAATGTGTGTATCCTGTCTATTGATCTCAACCCTGATGGTCTTTACACCCGCACAAGCGGTTGACCAAAACCCCGACAGTATCTCCATCCCGACTTACAATCAGGAATCATCCTCGATCGTCGCCCAGGAAAACCAAGCGGCGATCGCCACATTGCTCAACAAGCTGCCCGACTCCCCGGAGTTAGACCCCTTACGAGTAGAACTCAACAATCTCTATGCTGAATTAGGATTAGCTCAGAATGATGCTGAAGCTGATCTCGCCCTCGATCGCGCTGTAGAAGCCGTTCGCGATCGCTTCATTGATAACCCCAATGTGGGACAAATCAGGGAAATTCTCATGGACTTGCGCGAGGCTGAGTACGAAAAACTCTCTGGGGATCTTTCTTCCCTCCTGTTTCCTCAACCCACCGCCTCCTCCGTCAATCTCCTCCAGTCCCAAGGCAGTCGATGGGGTTGGCTTTCCTAAGCAATGCCCACCGTGACCCTTCCTCACCGTGAATGGTCTCTGTTTCCGATGTTTATTCTATAGACTTCTTGCAAAATACCGGATAGATCCCCCCAACCCCCCTTCCCAAGGGGGGCTTCTTAGAATTTTGCAAGAAGTCTTATCTATATAGCCTCACGGTGACATCTATGGACTCTATGATGGAAAGCATCTCGATAGGTATAAATCAATCGAGATGCTTTCGGGAAAGGAGCACAGGGGTGCTTCTTTTTTTTGGCTAGAAAATTTCTACCCAACGCCCTTGACATCTATCGCGCCATTATGATTTTTTTCTGACTTCCGTCCTAGGCTCCGTCCCGGTGAACGCTTCAGGTCCCGGACCGGGGGAGTGCAACTTTTCTGCAAAAATACCGCCTAAACCTCGATATAATCAAGAAAAGAGCAGTATGGACAATGGGGGCTTGAAATTTCGAGACCCCTGAATCGCTTCCGGAAATTTTAAAATCAAACTTTTACCAACCGCCAGAAAATATGGTATCCTTGCTAACATCATCTTAAAAATGTCTCCCAAAAGAAAGATGTCAAAGTTCATAACTTGTGCTGAGGGCCTAGAGGTTGAGTTTTTCTTTCGGAAAGGATTATCCTTGAGTGAAGCGGGAAACTATACAGGAGCGATCGCCAGCTATGACAAAGCGCTCGAACTAGACCCCAATGCCGATGAAATCTGGTACTGTCGCGGCAATGCACTGTACAACATGGGGCGGACTCATCCGGCCATCAAAAGCTACGACATGGCCCTAGAGCTAAATCCGGGCTGTTACCAAGCCCTGATCAATCGTGGCAACGCCCTTGATGACAGCGGACGCCACCAGGAAGCCATTGAGAGCTACGATCGCGTGTTACGGCTGAAACCAGACCATCATCGCACCTGGAATAATCGTGGCATCGCCCTGGGGAACTTGGGTAAATATGACGAAGCGATCGCCAGCTATGATCGGGCGATCGAGTTCAAACCGGACTATTCCCGCGCCTGGTATCATCGAGGACTGGCCCTCAAAAGCATGGGACTCACCGAAAAGACCCTCGCTTGTTACGACAAAGCCCTCGCCTCACAACCCGATTTTTACGAAGTCTGGAACAATCGTGGGAACACTTTATACTTATTAAAGCGATATTCCGAAGCGATCGCCAGCTACGACAAAGCGGTACAAGCCTTCCCCAACTATCATTGGGCTTGGTACAATCGTGGCGTCGTTCTGCAAGAGATCAACCGCAATGAAGAGGCGATCGTCAGTCTCGATAAAGCCGTCACCCTCAATCCCAAAAATGCCGAAGCCTGGTACTATCGTGCCTTGGCCCTAGAAGCATTAGACTGTACCCGTAGCGCTGCGGCCAGTTATAATCAAGCCTACGAACTCAAACCGAATCTAAAAATCGAGTCCCCTACCCGCTAAAATATCCGCTAAAAGTCTCAATCACTCAAGGAACAGAACGGCGATCGGGCTAAAACAGTCCCTTATCAACCTAGAATAAAACCCCAAAATTAATTGTCTCAGTCCTTGGCCCTCTTAACATGGCAAAAACCGGCTACACCCTACCCGTTTTCGCCGTTGCTGCGGCGAAAGCGGCCCTGATGGTGCTTTCTCCCAGTGCAGAGGCCCCAAAAACCGTCTCCCTTGACCTAATTCCCGAATCCGTCGAGATTCCCATCCACCAAGTCGCCCAACTGGATGCCACATCCGCCCTGGCGATCGCCCTCAGCGATCCGGGGGATAATCTGGACTTGACTCGAAATACTCCGATATGGGCTTGGGTGAAATGGACCCCCCGCCAAACCCAACCCTTAATCCTCGAAGCCGGAGAAGGATTAGGCAAAACCCAAACTGGAGAACCCGCCATTTATCACTATGCGCGGCAACTGTTTGAGCGCAATTTATTCCCCTTAATTCCCGCAGATAAAACCGTCATTGTCTCCATCATTTTACCCGAAGGACGACAACTCGCCAGCCGCACCTCTAACGCCGCTTTTGGCATTTTAGAGGGACTCGCCTTACTCGGAACCAGTGGCATTTCTCAACCCCTGTCCTCTGCCGATCATCTCGATGAATTTCGGCAGAATTTGCAGTGCCAGGTTAAAAATTCCCCTCATTTAACCTTTTGCATTGGGAATAATGGTTTAGTCGTCGCCCAACGGTTAGGCATTCCCGAATCAAGCATCGTCCAAACAGGAAATTGGATCGGGGCGCTGTTAGTTGAAGCCGGATTGCGGGGTGCAGAATCTGTTCGGTTACTGGGATATCAGGGAAAACTGATTAAATTAGCCGGGGGAATTTTTAATACTTCCAGCCATATTGCCGATGCCAAATTAGAAATCCTCAGTGCTGCGGTAGTGCAGGCGGGGGGAGATATGGCGACGGTAAAAGCAGTTTTACAAGCTAAAACTGCCGATGCTGCTTATTTTGCAATTAAAGAACGAGGACTGGCTGAGGTGGTTTTTAATAACTTAGCGGAAAAAATTAGTCAAAATGCTCAGAATTATGTTAAAAAATATGCCGATACTGTTTTAGAAGTTGACACGATTTTATTTGACCGGAAAGGGGAAATTATTACTCAAACCAAGCCCTTTCTGTGGGATAACCCCTGAAGGAATAGCCCTGTCAAGGTGTATTGATTTGTAGGGGCGCAATGCTTGCGCCCTCCGGAGGGCGCAAGCATTGCGCCCCTACAAGAAACAATGATTTTTCGTCATCAAATTTACCGCTTGTAGGGGCGCTTCGAGAAGCGCCTGTCGAAGAAATAACGATTTTTGGTTATTAAATTTATCACCTTGACAGGGCTACCCCTTCATGGGTCAGCTACCGATCGCCCATCACACTCTCCCGACTTTGGCGCTGAAACTGAGGTATCGGTTCTCTCGAAGAGTGTCGCAACAACACGAAGGGAATCGTCAGAACCCCGACAATCATCACCGTCGATGCAGTTAACCACACCATCCAGCGACTCGGGCGATAGGCGCTAAATTCGATTTGTTGAAAAACCCGATTGTAGCGCCAGACGGAGAGGGGAATAAAAATAATTCCCATAATCACCAATGCCACACCCAGAGTTTGGGAATTAATGGCGATCGCCGGTACAGAGTCCGGTTCACCTGTCACACTGGCTTGTAACTCGCGTAAAAACAGACCAAAACGAGCGATCGCAAATCCAAAGCCAATCATGCCAATGGAAGTCCGCAACCAAGCCAAAAACGTCCGTTCATTGGCTTGATGTTCTCGCTGTCGGTCTATTTTGTCCTGAGTCATTGCTACTCCCATTAACCCCTA
>CAYUEH010000371.1:0-1639 GCA_964442465.1 uncultured Laspinema sp.
CACCCTAATTAACGGAGAAATTGCCTCATGAGATTCATCAGGTCTAGGCGGCATGAAATGCCACCAGAATTTGATATTTGGCCCGCATTTACCGACTTAATGTCCAATGCGTTCATGATTCTCAGCTTCCTGCTGCTGCTGGCGATTATCAAACCCTTAGTCTCCATTTCCAGTATGCGAGAAACCGAAGAAGCCCTGCGCCAACAGCTACTCAGAACCCAAATTGACCTCACCAGCGCCCAAAACCGGGCCAGTTTAGCCGAATCCCAAGTTGCCCCCTTAGCCGCCCAAAATCAAGCCCTCGCCGCCCAAAATCAAGCCCTCGCCGCTCAAACCCAAACCTTACAGGGGCAATTGCAACAGGAAATGGCCACCCCCAAAGCCCCTCCAATTATCGTGATTCGCGATACCGGGGCTTATCAATTTTCTTCGGGAAGTGCTCAACTTCCCGATGCCTTAGAAACTTATGTCCGCAACCAATTAGTGCCTCAAATTGAAGCCAACGCCGCCGCCTATAACATCAATGTCATAGAAATTATTGGACATACCGATGGACAGCCGAATAATGCGGGTTCCAGTAATTTAGACCGTTCCTTACCCCAAGTTGCTGCCGGTACAACCCAAGTTAATCAGTTAGTTCCCGGTTCAAATGCTGATTTAGGATTAATGAGAGCCTTAGCCGTGGTGCAAATTTTACAAACCATTCAACGCACGGAAGGGAAGCTGCAAGGATTACAATTTCGCCCCTATTCGGCGGCGCAATTAGTCTCTCCCACCGGAGATTTTGGGAATGTTAATCCCAACCCCGATGAAACCCGAAGACGGATTGAAATTCGGTTTACCCGCTTAGGAGAAGAAACCAACGTGCAGTAAAAAAGCCCTGCACCCAAAGAGGGTGGGGCACTTGCGGACTAGCCCTGTCAAGGTGTATTTTTAGGGGCGCTTCCCGAAGCGCCTCTACATGAAATAACCATGGGAATTGAGGTTAAATTTCAGGATCGCTTTCTTCCTCATCGGCGATCGCCTCCTCAGATTCCCCCTCCATCTCTGCGGCATCTTCCGTAGGTTCTAACTCCGGTTCTAACTCCGGTTCTAACTCCGGTTCTAACTCCGGTTCTAACTTCGGTTCTAACTCCGGTTCTAACTCCAGATTATCCCCCTCCACAGGTTCCGCGCCTTCTGCCTCCGATGCCTCCGGAGTGGGCAACTCCTGGAAGTCTTCCATCGGGGTGGTATCGAATCCGTCCGGAATCCCTCCCTCTGGTTCCCCCATGACTGGCGTTTCTACAGGTTGGATGGGTTCATTTGGGGGTTCAACGGCTTCTGGAACCGACTCTTGTACAGCTTCCGGTTCAACCGCTTCCACTGGCACAGCAGGTTCCACGGGAGTTTCACCGGGTACTAGCCCTGGATCCGGTTTCTCTAGGAGTGTCCCATTCACCGGCTTTGAGGGTTCCCCTTCCGGTGATGGGTTCCTCAGTTGTTGGGGTCTACTAGCAGGGGCCTGTTCCACCCGCAACGGTGAATCTTGTCTTGGAGGTTGTACATCCAACACCGGAGTTGTGTTTTCTCCTGGGGATTCTGCATCCAACACCGGAGTTGTGTTTTCTCCTGGGGATTCTGCATCCAACACCGGAGT
>CAYUEH010000371.1:1739-5798 GCA_964442465.1 uncultured Laspinema sp.
TGTGTTTTCTCTTGGGGATTCTGGCTCCAATACCGGAGTAGCATTTTCTCCTGTAGGTTGTGGAGCCACCACCGGCGTGGTGTTTTCTCCCGTGGGTTGGGGATTATTCACCTCCGGTTGTCGAGTTTCTACTGGAGGTGTGGGGTTTGTCCCTGGGGATGGCGCATTGGGACAAAGTTGAGGATCATACTGAAACTCAAAGGCATACTGGTGCACCGTAGGTTCACTCACCGCAGCAAAATCCATGTCTTGGACAAATTTGCGAGCAAAGCTATCGAGAATATCCTGTCCACTTCCCAGTAAGCGCCGGGGTCCATCAATAATTTGTCCGTCAGGATTGACCAAAACCCCAAACAGCGCACGCCCTTCTAACTGTTGGGGACAAGCGTCTAAGGGATATTGGTTTTCTACAGGAATTGGGGTGTTGGTTTTGACTTCGCCGTATTGGGATTCTAAGTTCGCAACCCACTGAACAGAAGCCTCGATCCCGTCCAACATGGCATTTTGGCGATCGCTCACCAACCCAGTGGGGTTATCCCGGTTGGGTCCTAAAATTCTGGCCCACAGTTCGCGAACGCTATCAGGATCCGTGCCAATGGGTTCAGGAACTGCCGCCCCCTCCTCCGGGCGATCGCCTGGTGTGGGAACATTGGAGGGAACCACCGCTTGATCGCCCACCTCCTCAATCCCATCTTGTTCAAGGTTTCTCCCATCCGTCTGCAAATCAGCAGCGCCTCCCATCTGATCCGATGGAGGAGCAGTAGCAGCCGGTCCCATCCCCGGATTTACATCCCCAGGTAATGTAGCCGATGGGCTAAATCCGGGCGGTGGGGAGGGATTGGCATCCTCCGAACCGGCGATCGCCTCGGGTCCTGGGAAATTTTCTCGGAAAGGAATGTCCAAAAAGTCCGAAGCATCCACCGCTTCATTCATGCCACTGAACGGCACTTGCTCCTCCCCAGAAACTGGGAAACTCCCCTGGGGAGAAGGCGGAACCTCTTGCCATTGGAAGTCTTGCGGTGGCGGTGGCGGCAGCACAGGATTTTGATTTTGTTCAGCTAATAGACGATTTTGTTCAGCCAGCAGTCTTTCTTGCCGTTCTCGTTGCTCAATTTCGCGCTCAATTCGGGCGCGTTCTAATCTTTCTAATGCCTCCAACTGCTCGATCGCCATACTATTAGACTGCGCCGAAGACTGAGGATTCGTTAACCTCTCACTAAACCCGCTAGGGGATTGATAATCCGGCAATGACGGCAGAGGGGTGGGAAGATCTCTTAAAGAGGGTGCAGGGGGAAGATCCAACGGCAAATCATATAACGGGGTCCCCGGGGGTAGAGTCAGGGGTTCAAGTCCCGAATTGCCGGGGGAAGGGGGCACAGGGGCTAATTCCGGCAACCCTGCTAACGGTTCCGAGTTCACACTGCCGGACCCCGTAGCTTGTGGCGATGAAAAATCGGGGAGGCGGCTGAGTTCTTCCGGGGTCAGGTTCACCAAATCGACCGTCGTCCAGGGATTCGGTTCATTCCCGCCGCTAAAAGGTAAGCGGTCCCAGCTAATCCCAACCAGTCCGTGGATGCCCACAGAGGCCAAAACTGCCACGACGGTTGGCTGAGATAAGAGGTCAAGCAGGCTGTTTTTCGGCAAAGAATAAGACATGGCAGGTAAGCTTAGGTCTAGACGGGCAGACTGCGATTGTGATGCAGCAGTTTCACACCGCCTGCCGCGTTAATTCAGACATTCGATGCCCCCATCAACCCGGATATGATAGCACTAATGGCTAACATTCGTGTGCGGCAAGACGATAGAAATTGCCAGAAGAGGTGAACACCTGATCCCTATAGATCCTGATTACCCGTTAAAAGTTGCAGACTGATTCTGGAGGGAAACTTGGCGGTGCAACTTGGATAATCGCTAAGGAAAAATAAGGGAGTTTCAAGTCGCGGCGATCGCCCAGTTGGCGATGAATTTTTTGCTCCGATCCCGTGACTCGTTCGACAATTTGAGTGCGATCGAGCAATCCCCGCTCCTGCAAAAGGTCCCAAACGCGATCGTACAAGGAACTGACTTTCATCAACACCACCACATCCGCCCAGTTTAGCGCGTTTTCCAACGCTTCGACATGATATAAGGCCGGCAGAATCGCTAACCGTTGAGATCCAATGGTTAACGGGATTCCCAGTTCTGCCGCTGCCGCTAAGGGCGAACAAATTCCCGGAATCGACTGCACTTGAACCTCGGGATGCTGCCGTTGCAGGGTCTGGGCTAAATAAGTAAAGGTACTATAAAAACTAATATCCCCTTCCGAAACAAAAGCCACATCCTGTCCCAATTTTAGATAGTCCCAAACCCGACTGCTCGCTTGCTGCCATGCCTTCACCAGCAACTCCCGATCTCGCACAAAGGCAAACTCTAAAGGCAATTGCACCTGATTGGGATGAATCCATTGAGCAATAATCCCTGCCGCCATCCCCGGTAAACCGCTGCTTCCCACGGGAAAAGCCACCACCGACACCGCTTGCAACCGTTTTAATCCCTTCAGGGTAATCAGTTCCGGGTCTCCCGGTCCCACCCCAATTCCATATAATGTCCCCAATGGCATCATCCCTCGTATTCCTTCTGCTATGGGTTTATTCTGCCCCTTGATTTTCCCGCCATCCAGATTTCTCGGTACAATTTAATCTTTAAAGCTTGTTCAATTTCCTTCCATCCCCCCTCCACCATGCCCTTACCGACCGTCATTTTACCGGGTTTTTTCGCCGCTGCATCGGAATATCGCGAGTTTGAACGCTTACTCAACGACCAGGGGTTTCCCACCCGCTTAGTCCCCCTCCGGAAGCGGGATTGGGTCCCCACCATTGGCGGACGCTCGATCGCCCCGATTCTCCGCCAACTCCATGCCACTGTCCACCAAGCCTTACAGGAGTTTAACGCACCGAAAGTTAATCTAGTCGCCCATTCTGCCGGAGGTTGGATTGCCCGGATTTACCTGGGAGAAAAACCCTATATCATTCATGGGGATATTGACGAATCCGCTCATTTATGGTATGCAAATCCCTTCGTCAGTACCTTAATTACCCTCGGCAGTCCCCATTTTAGTCAGGAACGGTGGACTCTCAAAAATTTGGATTTTGTCAATACCACTTATCCCGGGGCATTTTACCCCAATGTTCGGTATGTCTGCTTGGCGGGAAAAGCCGTTTATGGTGCCCGCAAGCGGGGACAATGGTTAGCTCATAATAGCTATCGCATCACCTGTGGCATCGGGGAAACTTGGGGAGATGGCATTACCCCGATTGAAGCGGCGCATCTGGTGGGGGCGGAAAATATTATCCTAGATGGGGTGATGCATTCGCCGCGATCGCCTTTGAACTGGTACGGGTCCCCAGAAATCTTACCCCGTTGGGTTTCCTATTTAGAGTAGTTTGTTGATTAAGAGACTCCAGTACAGAGTCGTTGACAAAACTCAGTCCCCTTCCCTAAAATACGCCCAATTGGTCCAATATTGAGGGGGACATGAACAAAATTAAAAGTTGGGTCGAGAAGTTCTGGGGAGTAATGAGTTCAAACCCGGAGACATTCAAGCTGTCATTTTCAAAAATTAGAGGACTTTTTTGCTTAATTGTGGGATATTTATTGTCCCCGGTTTGCTGGTGGAATGACTTAGTATTTAATCTGCCCGTTGCATACTGTTTTGGATATCTTTGTCGTTTAGTTTGGTCCGATTCTTTGATACCAGGAACGATAGTTGGGTATTGGCTCTCGAATATTATTGGCATCTTAATGATGCAGTTTGGATTGGTGGATATTCTGCCCAAATCCTCGGAAGACCGAAGTTTGAAAAAAGATTTAATCACGGGTTTAATTTCTTCGACAGCTTACACGGTTTTAATTATGGCTTTGCTGCAATTGAATATTTTGGATACTCCAATTTTAGCTGCATTGCAAGGGGAAGTTGCTGCCAATCCGTAGGAGTCCTCTGCCTTAAGAGGGAACGACTGAAGTCGTTACTACGAACTGAAGAAAGAAACGACTGAAGTCGTTACTACGAACTATTGAGGG
>CAYUEH010000372.1:0-5789 GCA_964442465.1 uncultured Laspinema sp.
CCTCCGGAGGGCGCAAGCATTTACTCCGACAATCTACACACCTTGACAGGGCTACCGCTTAAACCGTCAAGAGTTTGCATCGGTGGCGTTAAGCGGAACTATCCCGTAGGGAATCGCGCATGGAAGAGGACCCCACCCTAACCCTCCCCTTGCCAAGGGGAGGGGACCGGAAAGGTAAAAAACCTACTCTTGTCAGGGTTGAGGGACCCACTCTATCGGATTCGCGCCTAAAGTTGTTAGAATTGCTCCTTACTGTCTTGACACAGGAATAAGGAACAACAGTGTGATGAGCGATCGCCGTTACCATCTGGGAAAATCTTTGAGAAAGGTGCAACTCTGGTTTGACCCCATCATCCACTCCCAAGGGGGCAAGGGGCCATCCATTCCTAACCGAGGGGAATGGGTGATGGGGGCTGTGGTGGCGAGTTTGGGGCTATTGATTACCCCAGTCCCAGGGGCGATCGCACAGCCGACTCCAGGGGGAACGGGCATTCCGGAAACCTCCCCGAGTCAAACGATACCGGAAACGACCCCGGGTCGAGTTCCCTCCCAATCCCTGACGGAAAACTCCGCATTGCGCTTAGGGGTAGTTCGCAGTCCGGAAAATGAAGCCCAGTGGGAGGCGATCGATGCCCGCTTAAGGGCGGCAGGATTGACCTATGAGACCCTGGAACTCGATCGCCTGTTGGAGGATGCCCGAGAGGCCAATATTACCGTCCTGTTTATCCCCAATATTTCCACCTGGACCGTGGAACAGGCCCTGGCCCTGGAAAGTTTACTCAGCCAAGGGGTTCATGCGATCGTCTCAGGACCCTTAGGCGTGAACTCCGCAACCGGGATTCGTCACGCTTTAACCGCCACCCTGGGAGGGACTTGGCAAGGTCAGTTATCCCAACCGACACCGATGGAACCCCTCTATTGCCGGACGGAAATGCTCTGTTCCTCCAATTGGATTCCCCGAGAAGTCAACCGCATCGCCATTCCCGGGGGTATTTTAGCGCCGAGTGGCTATAACACCGAAGTGATGACCACCTGGGGTCCTGCACCGGGAAATCCAGCGGTCCTGATTAGCGATCGCACCACCTTTTTTGGCTGGGAATGGGGCAATCATGGGGATGTGGAGTATGATAGCGCCTGGTTACGGGCGGCCCTGCTGCGAAAGGAAGTCCAGCGCGGACCCCTAGTCAATCGCACCGTAGCGGGTCAGGAAACTCCCCCACCCCCGCTCCCATCCTCTACCGCCCCTAACGAAGCGGAACAATTGCGGGAAGCGGAACAGCAACGACGGCAAGGGCCGGAAGCGCCTCCCGCCACCAGTCCAGTTCCAGCACCGGCACCCGTCCCCCAAGCACCGGCACGTCCCTCCCCTGGGGATACTCTGCCCTCATTTCCCGAGAGTTCCACTCCCTCCCCACCCAGTACGGCACAAGTAGAAGAATTGGGACCGGAGGAGTTGGATCCGGCTGAAGAAACGGCACCTCCGGGGTTGATGGTGGAGCCAGGGCCATTGCCGATTCCCTCGTTCCAGGCGATCGAGATGCGGCGAGAATTGGAAAATCTGTTAGGACGGGTGGAAAGTGCCCTGATTACCGCCTCAGTTCATGCTCAAGGTCCTCAGCAAGCGCCTTCAGAGTCGGCAGAGGAGATGACGGAGAAATTTTCCGTCGCTTCTGCATCCCTGGATTCTGTGGGGGAGAAGCAACAGACAGAAACTGGAGAGGCGATCGCCCAGATAGAACAGGCGTTTCTTCCCACCAGTGAGGCGATCGCCACAGCGCGATCGCTGCTGTTGGAATTTCCCCAATTAGTTCAGGAACAGGACTATGCCGGGGCTCGTGCTAAATGGGTGGAAATTCGGGACCTGCTGTGGGAAAACTACCCCACCAACGGGGTGCTCGCTCAACCGGAAATCCGCGCGATCTGGTTAGATCGCGGTTCCATTGTGCGGGCGGGGTCAGAACAGGGTCTCACCCGGATTTTTGACAATCTCGCCGCTACGGGGATCAATACGGTGTTTTTTGAAACCATCAATGCCGGATATCCGATTTATCCCTCCGAGGTGGCACCGCAGCAAAATCCGTTAATTGGTAATTGGGACCCCCTGGCTGTAGCGGTCAAACTGGCTCACGATCGCGGCATGGAGTTACACGCTTGGGTTTGGACGTTCGCAGCCGGGAATCAGCGACACAATGTTTTACTCAATTTAGACCCGAATTATCCCGGTCCTGTGATTGCAGCTAATCCCGATTGGGCGGGTTATACTAACCAGGGACAGATGATTCCCCGAGGACAAACCAAGCCTTTTCTGGACCCGGCAAATCCGGAAGTTCGCAGTTATTTGTTAAATCTTTTAGAGGAAATTGCGACTCGGTATGACGTGGATGGGGTGCAGTTAGATTATATTCGCTATCCGTTTCAGGACCCGAGTGCGGAACGCAGTTATGGATATGGGAAGGTGGCGCGCCAGGAGTTTCAGAATTTAACTGGCGTGGACCCGATGACGATTACTCCAGGCGATCGGGATTTGTGGCAGCAATGGACGGATTTTCGGGTGCGTCAAATTGATAGTTTTGTTGCCGATGCTTCTCAACTGCTGCGCAGTCTGCGTTCGGATTTAGTTTTGTCCGTGGCAGTGTTTCCCTTGAATCCTCACGATCGCCGCCATAAAATTCAACAAAACTGGGAAGAATGGGCCCGTCGCGGGGATGTTGATTTAGTTGTACCCATGACTTATGCAATGGATACGAACCGTCTGCAACAGTTGGCGCAACCTTGGATTAATCAGGAGGATTTGGGTGCGGCGTTAATCTTACCGGCGATTCGGCTGTTGGATTTACCGGAGATTATTGCGGTAGACCAAATCCAGGCGTTAAGAAATCAGTCTGTGGGAGGATATGCGCTGTTTGCGGCAGAAAATCTGAATCCGGTGTTGAATGGGATTTTTCAACGGACTCAAGGACCTTCGGCTTTGGGCGATCGGACTCCGATTCCCTACCGAGAACCTTTTGCTACCGCTGCTGCGCGATTTGCTGGATTGCAACGGGAATGGCAATTTTTGCAGGATACGGAAGAGTTGTCCATGAGAGAGAGTGACTTGAATCAGTTTGAGGAGAAGGGAGTGCAATTAACTCAAGCGTTGGAAGCGTTAGCCAGTGAGCCTTCTCGGCCAAATCTTGAGCAAGCCCGTTCGGTTTTGAGGGAGTTTCGCGGCCAGTTTCGGGGTTGGATGAATCTTTATTCTTTGCAAAAACCCTATCAGATTCAAACTTGGGAAAATCGTCTCCAAACCCTGGAGGATTTATTACATTACGGCGAGCAGTTCCTGTTGCAACGATGAGCCGGGATCGGGGGGCTGTACTTCTATTCATGGATGGTAAAGCACCTGCACAACTCATCGAAAATCTGGGGGTCTGAAGTCGTTTTTATTGAGTAGCCAGCAACGGCAGGCTTTATTCTTTTTAGAGCCAGACCCTTGAGGGTGTGGTTTTTTGCTATCTTCTTTCTCCAGGCGGAAAGGGTTTTCATCCTACAGACAGAGGATTTTCTTTGGCCTAAACGATAGGGTAGGGGAAGAGTAAATCAATGTCAGCCATCCTTGGTTGGTTGTCCGGGGATAAGTTTGGAATAAACTTAATCCGATTTTCTATGAAAATTAGGAGTGAGCGGTATGGGCATAATTTTACCGGATTCGGTGGATTTTGCGGTGATGTTAACCTTGTTAAAGCCCGGGAAATTTATCGGGCGATCGCAGCTAGGAATTGTCGGTTAGGGATTTCCATAAATAAAGTGGGGCATTAGAACTTTGGGAGAATTGGAAAAGCCGATTGGCGTTCTCTTTTGGGGGGGTGTGGGGATCTCTTCTAAAAGATTTTGAAGAGTTTATTTTTTGGAGTTCTCTGAAAAACTTGGGAGAATTTTATGTCAATTGGAGTCAGAGGCGATGTAGCTTACATCGGCTTGAAAAACATATCAAGGAAAGCAGCCCAGATCAGAAATAGGCTCTAGTTAACTTGAAACTGATGGATTTTTATGAGCAATAAGTCACCCCAAAAGAATGGCTGGACAATTTAGACTACTTGAATGTAAAAGCCTTTATTAAGGCTCATGTGAGTGGCAATTACCCGGATGCCAATTCACCCGATCTGATTATTTTGGAACAAGCGATGTTAACAGATAAAGGTCGGCAACCCCTTAAAACAATGGAGTCTCGTTCTCCTGCTGATGGGTATGGGCGTCCGGGGGTTCCCATTGCCACGGAGAATGTGGGATGTCTGGAAAAGGTGATGCTGTTCAGGAACCTGAATGATATCTTTGATACCCGAGATTTGACCGTGGGGGTGTATCGGGTGATGCGGGATGTGATGACCACTGAAGCAGCCGATCGCGTGGGTGCACAACTACAGACGGAAGCGCAGCCAACCGCCGATCGAACCCTGAACATGGAAGTGGCAGATTTATGGAAAGATCCGAATCTTTTTGTGGGATTGATCAGCCGGATCCGCCAGCCTTTAATTGTTAAAGACGAGCGCTTTTTATTCCGAATTGCTCAAGAAGGCTCCAGGCCGGAATTCACCGATGCCGAACGAGTGGTTAAAGCGGTATTTGCCGCCACCAAAGAGCAACTTTCCGGTGAGCGAATTGCAGAAATTTCCCAATGGCTACCCGGTCAGGTGAAGCAACTCTGGAATCAAGCCTAAATCTGACGGTTATCTGCGTAGGATAACCTATTGAGGCGTTGTTTCCCTCAACGAGCAAGAGAGACTGCGCCTCAAACTGTTGATTGGCGATCGTCCGGTTGAACTCGGGTATCCTCTTCATGTAACTTGAGAGGGAGGGGAAGTCTGTGCCTCAATTTTGTTGAAGTCAGAGTACAAAGTTTTAAGAAACTTGACAAAACTGGGAAAAGCCTGGGACGGCGATCGCCAAGGTGGGAGGAAAACCTAGGAAGGAAGGAGAGGCAAGTGTTCCGCAGATCATGCCACAACCCTTTGATAGGAAGGGTTTTTAGTGACTCCTATCACTCCAGCTTACCGATCGCGATCGCTCTAATACACTAAAAACATCACACCCGTCAAGGGGAAAAACACATAAATTAGAAGAGTAAGGAACTGTAATTTAACCGTGATTATACTTATGTCCGCCTCCCATCGATCATCAGAATCTACCATAGGCGAACTGACGGAAAAAATTCTGAATTCTCGTCGAATTAGCCGTCAAGATCAATCCCAATTGATGCGCCTCCTCTGCGGTAGTTATGTCGGAGAACGAGAACAAGACTTGGTCGATCAAATTTATCAGGGATTGCATCTGGGATTAATCAAAGTTGTGGATTGAAAAATTAGACCCGGAACTGATGGTTATTCAAGAATTCACCGGGCTTTTTTCCTTTATATTTAAACCGACTGTTGGTAGAAGTTGCCAGAAGACGACCTGTTCAATGCCGATCAAGTTTGCAGATTCGGTTAAGGGGGTTGCAATGGCAGCGTTCCTGACTCGGGTCAGTTTCTCTCTACTTTTATTTAGACTTATTACAGAACCCTCTCAAGGCCGCCAGTTTGTCACCGATTCTTGATGTGGGGCAACTTTTTCCGGAAACTATTTGGCATTTTGTCACAACTTCTTGATATCGAAAAACTCGGATCGTACCCTCGCCACTCTTTCCCGGGTTCAGAGGAAGGTGTAAATTGAGATCGGAAATTGATCGGAGGGACAAGATTTTTATCCATCAGAAGGGTCCCCCCCAGTTCATTTGGAAACTGCGGTGGCAATAGCAGAGGCAAATTCGCCTA
>CAYUEH010000373.1:0-5787 GCA_964442465.1 uncultured Laspinema sp.
CCTTAATAAGGGGGGTTGGGGGGATCAATCTGGATTTTTGCAAGAGGTCTATTTTATTTTGACAAACTTAACCCGATTACACTACTCCGGGATAGTTTGGAACTTGCCCCTAACCACGGCGTCACTACCTGCGTACTACCGGCGTAGAGTAGAACCCATCAATTTTTAGCCCGGACTTCTCCTGTCACGGGATTGAGATTCTAAAATGGAAATAACCAGCTTGAGGCGATCGCGACTCAAGGGGGATTCAGGATTTTTTGGCATCATCGAGGCACAACAGACGAGGTAGAGTATGAACTATCGGTTTTCTAGGACGGGTCGGTTGCTGGCTGCGATCGCAGGCAGTGCGGCGATTGTCTTGACTTTCAGTATCAGTCCGACTCTGGCTTTAGACCCGTTCCGCACCGAAAATCGTCATGAAATCGGCGATCGCACTGCAACTGCATTTAGAACCCTCTTTGAACAGGGAAATTATCAAGAGGCACTCCGCCAACTCCAACAAGCCGAACAAACTGAACCCAATGAACCTTTAGTCTATGCCATGCAGGGGGCTTTTGCCTATTTAGATGAAGACTGGGATCGCTTAAATAATTATGCAACCCGTACTCGCACCACTGCTGAATCTTTGTTGACTGAGAATCCCTTACGGGGCAATCTGTATATAGCCGTGGGTCATTTTTTAGAGGGCGGTTATATTATCAGCACCGAAGGGACTTTGCGCGGGGTTCCCAAAGCAATGGGTAAACTGCGAGAAGTGTTTAAGCATTTTGATGCGGCAGAAAAAATTGAGGCGAATGATCCGGAGTTGAATCTGATTAAAGGATTCATGGATTTAATGTTAGCGGTGAATCTGCCTTTTGCCAATGCCGATGATGCGATCGCCCGCTTGGAAAATTATGCAGCCCCTTCTTATTTAGCCTATCGCGGAATTGCCGTGGGCCATCGCGATTTAGATAATGTGGATCAAGCGTTATCTGCGGTGAATAGGGCCTTGGAAATTACCCCGGATAATCCAGAACTGTTTTATCTGAAAGGACAAATTCTGGTTAAAAAAGGCAACGATCTGAATAATATGGAATTGCTACAACAAGCTGAATCTCATTTTCAGACAGCCCTTGTTCAATCCGAGGAAAAATTCCCCGAAACCTTAAGACGGCAACTCCAACGAGAACGCGATCGCAATGTTCGCAAAATGCAAGAGTTAGCTGCCGCCTCCCGATAACCTCTAACACCTTTCCCCGGAAATAATAAACCGATGCCTCGATATGTTACTCTATAAGGCGTCGGTTTTTTTGACCTTTAATCTCCCCTTGATGTAGAGACACAAAAATATGCAAGTAGAGTTTCGGGAGTTTAACCCCTTTGATGTCTGGATCTGGTTGGAGTTTAGCACCAGTCCGGGTAAGAGTGAAAAACAGTATGTTGAAGAAGTCTTCGATTCTTGGTTTTTTCTCGGCAAACTGGGGGGATTTAATGCAGAAAATCTCCAAGTTCAAGACACCGGATTAGAGATTAGCTATATGGACTATGATGCGGTTACCGCTGACAAAAGTTTAATGGCACTGATGCACAATATGGGAGAGTTTGAATATAATGGGACCTGGGCGCGCTGCTGGTTTGACCTCGGGACCAGTGATGCGATCGCCCTCGATGTTCTGATTAATGCCCTCGATCGCCTCAGTCAAGAATTTGTCGTCATCGAACGCCTAATTATCGGCGGTGAAAATGCCGATTGGCCCGTCGCCGATAGTGAAAGTCGCTCCCGATTCGCTGACGATAATTAGTTGATTTTCTCAATTTCCCCAGTTGATTCAACTGGGGAAATTTATTTATCTTGATAAAAAAAATGAGTAAAAAACCAAAAATTCGCGTTATTACATTAGGGCTAATTCAAGACAAAAATCGCCTGTTTGTCTCCGAGGGTTATGATTTCGTCAAGCACCAAGCATTTTATCGCCCTTTAGGAGGCGGTCTGGACTTTGGAGAAACCAGTTTTGATGCATTAAAACGGGAATTTCAAGAAGAAGTTAACGCCGAAGTAACCAACATTCATTACCTCGGTTGTGTAGAAAATATTTTTATCTATAACGGCAAACCGGGCCACGAAATCATTCAACTCTATCGCTGTGATTTTAGCGAGCAGCAATTTTATCAACTCGACTCTATCCCCTTCTTTGAAGGAAAACGCGAAGGAAAAGCCCTCTGGGTCGAGATAGACCGATTGACCTCCGGTGAGTTAGTTCTCGTTCCGCCCAAATTGTTAGAATTTCTTTAAAAATGATACTGAATAGAAATACTAGACCTCTTGCAAAATTATAAAAAGCCCCCCTTTTTAAGGGGGGTTGGGGGGATCAATCTAGTATTTTGCAAGAGGTCTACTGAATCAGCCTAAAAATTTATCCCAGGAGTTGAAAAATGTTACTAGAAATCAATAGAATCACCGTACCCCCAGGACAGCGAGTCCTACTTAAAGATGTAAGCTGGAAAGAATTTGAAGCCATTTTAGAAGATTTAGGCGAACATCGAGGAGCGCGAATTGCTTACGACCAAGGAACCTTAGAAATCAAGACCCCACTACCAGAACACGAAACAGGGAAAGTTTTAATTAGCAATTTGGTAGAAATTCTCCTAGAAGAACTCGACATTGAATTTTGGTCCCTGGGTTCGACTACGTTTAAAAATCAAGTCATGGCACAAGGCATCGAACCGGATAACTGCTTTTATATTAAAAATGAAGCAGCAGTTCGGGGTAAGGACCGATTAGATTTGACTGTAGATCCGCCTCCAGATTTAGCCTTGGAAATTGATGTCACCTCACGCACCCATCTGAACATTTATCAAGGGTTAGGCGTACCGGAATTATGGCAGTTTGAGAAAGGAACCCTGAAAATTAGCCGACTGCAAGAAGATGGGACCTATCAACAAGGCGATCGCAGTCCAATTTTTCCCCATTTTCCCCTAACTGAAGTCATTCCCCAGTATTTAGAACAAGCCAAAACCGCAGGCAGAAATAAAACCATGAAAGCCTTTCGCGCCTGGGTTCGGGAAGTTCTGAGAAACTTGTAGCGTATTTGTCGTAACCTGAACCTCCCTTAATCGCCGTTGCCGGGAATGTTTGCCCGAATTGCCGTAACCAATCCCCGATTTTATCCCTTAAATTGGGCTCATTTGGGGAAAATTTTTGGCAATGTTCCCCGGACTTAGGGTGTTCCAACAAATAAATCCTCCAAACGTTCGTAGTGACTCCTTGATTGAGTCATTTTGAAAGAAACCCCGTGCATGGGTTACTACAAACGTTCGGTCTGCGGGTTTTATTTTTTGGAGTTCCCTTACGCTTTAAAATTAAGCCCCCAATGTAGAGGCGATTCGCGAATCACCTCTACAATTGGGGGTCAATTCTCAAAATCTGCATCAGTCCTGTTCCCAATTCTCTCTAAACTTCTGAGGAGACTATCCTAACCGATAATTCCCCCACTGAGGTGCTTGAGGGCACTTTTCACCGTTTGGGAGTAACGCGCTTGACCTGTGATAATCTGGGCGATGCGCTGAGTGGCCCTTGGATGTTTGACTCCGAGTTCGTAGGCAATTTTGGGCATTTGATAAAAAACTTGGGCCAGTCGTTGGGCCCAAATCATTTCCTTGCCCCATTCTTCATCCATCACTTGAGTATAACGGGGCAAAGCGTCCAAGTCTCCAGATAAGGCAGCAGCGATCGCCTCTGCTGCTTTCAAACCGCTAAACATAGACGGACGAATTCCCTCAGCCGTAAACGGATCCACCACGCAAGCCGCTTCCCCGGCCAAAACTGCATTTTGAGTATGCAGAATTTGAGAACCATTCCAAGCAAAAATCGGATGACCGTAATGTTTAATACTTTTAACTTCCAAATCAAACAAATGGGAATAGTCAGCAATAGATTGCCTCAAATTTTGGGATTTTTTCTCCTGACCGCGAAATATTGCTGCCCCAATGGAATATCCATCAGCTTTCGGAAAATTCCAAGCATAACCATTTCTAACCAAACCAAACTCAAAATGAGCGATATGGCTGTTTTTTACTTCTGGCATCCTCGGTTCAATTTCCAAAGCCCCGCAAGCGAATTGTTTGCGGTCTTTGAACCCCAACCATTTTGCCATCATCCCTTTTGACCCATCCGCAGCAATTAAATAGCGACCCGTAAACACCTCCGCAGCGGTTTTCACCTGCCAAGCATCGGACTTAAATTCTATAGCGGTGACTTCCGTTTTATCCCGCAACTCAGCCCCTTGAGCTTGGGCTTTTTCGACTAAGAAATAGTCGAAAATATTGCGGCGTACCATCCAAATTGTTTCCGACTTATCCAAGGAAAAATCTACCGGGTCGCCCATTTTCCATGTGTAGCGAATTTGGGTGACTTTTTCGGAAATCGCCGGACTAAAATCAAAATCAAACCATTGAGCAACTTCGGGAGAAACTCCTCCCCCACAAGGTTTATATCGAGGTAAAGATTCTTTGTCTAAAATTAAAACTGAGTAGCCACGTTTCGCTAGGTGATAACCAGCTGTCCCCCCAGCAGGACCCGCACCGACAATAATACAATCGAACATAAATTGTTAGACTTTTGGGTGAATTTGTTGGTTGTTGGTTGTTGTAGTTGTAGCTTAGGCAATAGTTGGCCCCCCCTACGAATGGGGGAAACGCGATATAAAGGGTTTAGAGAGTGGTATATAGCGATTCCCACGGTCTATAAGATAGTAATATTGACCCTAACCCTCAAGATTTGCCCATTCGAGCCATGCCAAAAGCCGGTCAACACCCTCAGTTCACCGGCATCCTTGCATTGTATGGGTCAGAGTTTAGAGCAAGAAACTCTCCACTTTCAACGCGCTGATTCTTATTTTTCTTCCTTGCTCTCCCCAGAAACTCCGGGGGAGGCATCATATAAAGCATCAAGACGTTCTCTGGCATCATCCATCGTCATGGATTTCATCACCATCAACGGTTCATTCACCACATTTCCCGACGCATCCAGCAGTTCCGGGTGAGGGACCGGACGTTGATACCGTCCCATTGCTGAATTCGGGGACCCAGAGTTCCACCGTCCCGGTGGATAGGTTCTGGATTCACTACTCAGCATGACCAAACTGCGGATCAAGTTTCCGACAGCGAGAAACGCCAAAATGGTAAAGGCAAAAATGTAAACTAAGTGCAGCATATTGATATTCTCCGGCGCAGTCAGGTGATTAAGGGGTAACTCAGGGGCTAGATTAAAGCGTATTTCTCAAGGGAATCGCTCAGGATGTACTCTTTTAGCGGATCTAGGGATTTAATTTAAGGGTAGTCGAGGCAACTGCCACCGAGGACAGACTAGAGGGAATTTTCCATGCGAAACCGCATCGACACTTGCCAGCATTCGGTTAGCAATTTGTGCCACGGCATCAGCACTTCCATTTCTACACCCACCTGACCCTCTGTGGCCCTGAGTAGCATTTGAGCTGTGGTGACTTCTTGCTGTGCGTATTGCACTCTGGCGAGTAACTCGGTTTGGCCTTCTTTCCCCAAAAAGGAGATTTCCTCATTTTCCAATAACTTGCGCGATCGGGCAAACCAATATTGAAAATCCTCTAATAACGGTTCTAGTAGGGTTTTGAGTAAGTTGGGTTCGGGAAGATTGGGATTGAGCATGATTTTTAGATAATCGGGGTACTGAGGCTAATTTTAACTTATTTTACAAAACTTAACATTATGCGACACAGTTGACAAGGGATTAGCGATCGCCTGGTAACAATTGGCTGGCGATCGGTCTAG
>CAYUEH010000374.1:0-5779 GCA_964442465.1 uncultured Laspinema sp.
CATGCGCCCAATTACCCCAATATTTAGGGTTTTCCGGGAAAATCTCTTCTGGAGTGTACCCAGTGATGCCAAGTGTTCCATGATATTTTGCTGAAAACTGGCAAAATTCAGTTTTTGGAGTTTGGACTGGGTGGCGTCATCTCCTGCCCAGTGCTGAAGCTGGCGATCGCGTTCTTGTTCTAATCGCTGAATCGCCGCATAAAGCGAGGATAACCCAGTCTCGATATCTGCCAGCTTTTTGGCGAGGGGCTGACGTTGGGCGATAATACTCTGAATTTCTTCGCTCTTGTTCATGCCAATGTATTTATAAATATTCAAGAGTAAACTTAATTTGATATCGTACCATAAAATATCTGTCGGGGCTCAACAACCGCATTTCTTAATTAATTTTTAATATTTGATGCAGAAATGCTTCCATAAACCTGGCTTATGGGTATGGGCCAGATGGTTTTATATTCAGCCGATCGCCTCCGACTAATCTTGATTGCCATTCTCGACTCCTAGAAACCGGGTTTCTTGACTCAATCTTATTGTTGAGCCAAACGTTATAGCAGAAACCCGGTTTCTCACCCCCGGAAACCATTCAGAAACCGGGTTTCTTTCTTAACTTTTGGATAACAAAACCCTGCCTAAGTTCGCTCAAATTGGCTCTGCTGCTGGGCTTCTTCCATATGCTTTTGAGTGGTGGCTGCTTGTTCTGGGAAGGTGTCGGGGGTATAGACTTGCAGGGCGGATTCGTAATAGGAAATGGCTTGTTTGATGTTTTGGGTTTTTGTTCCTTTTACTCGATCGCAGTAGGCTCGTCCTAGGTTTTGGTTGATATGCGCCCATCTTTGTGGATAAGCCTCCCGAGTCTGCACGGTTAAGGCGTTTTGGTAACAGGAAATAGCCTGCTCGATGTTGTCTGACTTTTCCCCTTGCACCCGCTTAGAATAGGCTTCTCCGAGGTTGCTTTGGGTGGTGGCCCAATCCATAGGAAAGGTTTCCCGGGTGCGGATTTGGAGGGCGTTTTGGTAACAGGATATGGCCTGTTCGATATTCTCGCCTAGGTCTCCTTGGGGGCGATCGCGATAGGTGTTGCCGAGATTGTTGTGAGTCATGGCCCAATGTTGGGGGAAGTCTTCGAGGATATACACTTCCAAGGCGGCGATATAACAACCGATCGCCGCTTCTACATTTCGCGCGTGGTTGCCTTGGACGCGGATATTATAGCTATTGCCGAGGTTATTGTGAGTCATCGCCCAATCCAGGGGATAGTCTTCTTGGGTATAAACTTGTAAGGCGGCTTTGTAACAGGCGATCGCGGCTTCCAGATTCTCCGATTTGTCTCCTTGGATGCGATCTTGGTAGGCACTTCCCAGATTATTTTGGGTGGCGGCCCATTCTTCGGGAAAGGTTGCCTGGGTATAGACGGATAAGACACACTCATAGCAAGCCATCGCGATTTCGATATTGTGCGATCGCGTTCCTAATGGGAATTGATAGAAGGCGATCGCCAAATTGTGGAGCATCAGCGCAATTGATTCATTTCTCTCTGGATAATTCGGATCAATTGTTGACGGAAACCAATCTTTGATAACCACTGTCAACATGAGGTCAAATTTATCCTGATATTGCACCAAAACCGCCTCAATCGCTTGCGGATTATCAGGATTTTCTAGTTGGGCTTTAAATAGCGCCATTAAAATATCGATATACTCATCATACTCCTCTTGAGGACTACGAGATCCGCCTGCATTCGCCACAGCGCGCTCATCCGGACGGGGGATTAAGCCTCCCAACTTTTGTACTAGACTGAGCAAAAAATTGGCCCGGTCCTCTTCCCCAGCTTCTTGGAATTGTTGCGCCAGGATTTGGCACAGTTTGAAGAACTCCTGATCAATGAGTTCCCGATGTCGATTGATGATTTCATCGGCTTCTGTTCGAGGGTTGACCAGCAATTGTTGAATTAAGGTGAGATAGGCCGGGATTCCTGGTTCATTCATGGGATAGGAGATAGAGAGTTTGATTTCAATTGTAACGGATTCCAATTCAGAAACCGAGGTTGTCGGTTAAATTGTCGTTTCCAACTTAAACGCCATGCGATCGCCTTTTCCATCGGGTAGAGTCCGTCGCGCATCATAGTTGATAATATCCTCAATGTTTTATGGCAAGCTCCTGTTGATGCAATTCAGGAGAAATCTCGGGCCTAAAAATTGTCTGAGCTAAGGAACTCGCGATATAGTACCCTAGTTTTACAGGGACAGCATTGCCAATCTGTCTCATGGCTTCTGTCCATGAACCGACAATTTTATAGTCATCGGGAAAGGTCTGAATTCGTTTAGCTTCAAAGGTTGTGTAGTACCGAATTTGACCATCTTCATACCGAATCATATTTTCTCCTCCAGGAACACCATGATCTCCGGCTTTCAATGTCTTAGAAGGCATATCAATATAACTCCCCGTGTGTCCCGGGTATGCCTTTGCACCTGTTCTGAGAATATGCTCACTATGAAAGCTCCCTTGCGGATCCGGTTTTGGGAGTTCTCCAATTTCATCTCTAACGGTTTTCCAGGGCTTTAACGGGGGAGGGAATAAAGTAGGTTGTTGGATGAGTTGCTCAACCCGTTGCTGGGTTCTTTTATCCAAATTTTCCAGTCCTGAAGCCTTGATTCCATGTCGTTCCCAATAATCACAACTGATGAATTGTGACCAGAGTAGTGCATCCAGAGAGTGGGTTTCTTGAGGAAAGCTCCAGTTGATGTTTAAATCCTCTCTGATGCCGACAATAAAAACCCGTTCCCGGCGTTGGGGAATGCCGTAATTTGCTGCATCCACCAAGTGAAAACTTACCTGATATTTTACAGCATCATAGTGGCCTAATGTCTGGATATTTTCAAGCCGAATGAGATGTTCTTGCCAAGTTTCTGAAGGGTTTATATCAATATCAGGATAGGTTAATCTTAAAATAATATATTCAAAGTAACGCCTAAATGATTTTCGCAAGAGACCTTTGACATTTTCAAAGATAAAAAACTTGGGCCTAGAGATACTGATGGCTTTGCAGACATAAGGAAACATATCTCGTTCATCTATATTTCCTTGGTGCTTTCCTCCCAGTGAAAAGGGTTGACAGGGTGGTCCACCTGCAACCAGATCAACATCATCGAACTGGTCAAACTGGAAGGAACGAATATCGGTATGATAAACCAGATTTTCGCTATAGTTATAGGTCAGAGTTTGGCAGGCATTTTTATTCCATTCAATCAAGGCATTGTGTTGAATTCCCGAGAGTTCTATTCCTTTAGCTAGACCCCCTGCACCTGCAAATAATTCTAAGCAAGATATTTTAGGGTTGTTCTTCATCATCTAAATTATTTAAAAAGTTTTCAATACTTTGAAAAAGGTCTTCCTGGTTTGCAGGTATTCCCTGGCACTTTTCTGCCCAAGCACGTCCCGGATGGCAAACATCCCAATCGGATTTTGCTTGTTGGTATCTACCCTTGCCCGGATCATGATTACCAAATCCGTCAATTAAAGTGTTCCAAATGGGTTGATATTTTCGGATGAGGGCCGCTTCAACCGTTCCAATCAAATCACTTTCTCTCCCTTCGAGAATCATAAACCGGCAGAAAAAATCCGATATTTCCAACCCCTCTGCAATATTGATGCTGTGGCTATGTTCATAAATACGATTATGCAACTCGTAACTCTTAGAATTTTTCGAGGATAACTGCCTAGCTTGTCGCCAACCTTTAGGAACTGCTTTACCAATATAAATTGGCATAGCAAATGCAGTTCTATTAACTCTATGAAGTTTTGAGTAAATTCCAGATTGAGCAATACAGTATAGAGCATAAACGCCTGTCCCAGAAAAGCGTTTTGGAATAGGAATTGAATGTACAGGGGTTCCATTAAAAAAGCGAATCGTATCTTTGATGATGGCGTCAAAGTCGGACGAAACATAGATATGTTGTGAACGATCAAAAATATTCATACCTGCTCGGTCTTAAACCAATAACCATCAGCATAATAACATTAGATGGGATGATTGCTTCATAATCGCTGAACAATCGGAAGGTGGGTTTCTGTACTAATCTGCCCCAATTGTGGATTTGTCGTTCTGGTTCAGAACCTTGAGTGGGATTGAGATTGGCTAACCAAACTTCTCCCCGTTTAATGGGGTTGGTCATGGTTGATCTTCCTGAACCAGCATTTCTACATAATCATCCATTCCTGCTTCTGCCAGAGTGCGGTCTTCTGCTGCAAACTCAGTTGCCAGAGCAGCAAGTTGTGTGGCGTTGAGGTGGACACGATCGCGTTGATCTCGAAATTTGAGGAAGGCTATAAAATCAGCAACGGCCCGAAGTTGCTCGTCACTCAGGCGATCAAGGTCTTGCTTAATGGTTTCCCTTGTGATTGTCATCAGATTAAGGTCAAAAGTTTACAAACGATTGCTTAATTATATAGCGGTTCGCGGACTGATGGGGTACAGATATCTTTAGGAGTGCCGCACATCGAAGCTATGCCTACTTGCTTTGCATCTTGCTCGCTTTATAATAAGATAGCGAGCAAGATGCTCGCACTCCCCAGACTTACGCATATTTTGAGGATAGATCCTAAATGTAGAGGCGATTCGCGAATCGCCTCTACATTTAGGGGTTTCCCTCCCTCAATTCGTAAGTCCTGATAATAACATCAAATGGGATGATTGCTTAATATATTTAGAGGAAAGGAGTGCGAGCATCTTGCTCGCTTTATAATAGACCTCTTGCAAAAAAAGGATTGATCCCCCCAACCCCCCTTAAGAAGGGGGGCTTTAAAGAATTTTGCAAGAGGTCTAATAAGATAGCGAGCAAGATGCTCGCACTCCTTCCCCGATGCCTTAAAATGAAATCATCGGCGCGAGTGCCTCGGTAATCTTTCCGGTGACCAATTCATTGCCACTTGGACTGAGATGAATGTGGTCCCGATATAAACTGGCGGGTTCTTCTACGGCATTAAAAGGGTCTAAAAAATCTAAGTAGGGGATTTGATGCTGTTGGGTGAATTCTTGCAGGCGTTGACGAGCTTTTATTTCATAGTCTCTCGGTCCGGGTTCTCCGAGTTCGCGCAATAAGGGGGTGATTGCTAATAGAAATTGTCCTTGGTTTTCGGTGACGATTTGCTGAATTTGATGAATCGCTTCTAAGTTAAATCCCACCCGATCGCCTTTTTCCTCGGGTAACTTAGGCACTGTTGGCGCGGGTAACAAATATCGACTCACTATCTCTACCAGTGCCAACGGGGGTTTTGTATCGGGATAGTTGCGATCGCGTCCGACTTGTATAGAACTGGGTTGGGTCCCAAACAAATCATCGGTATTGATTAGCAATACCACTGCTTTTGCACCAAAGGTCCCAAATTTCTCCAGATAGGCGCGTTCATTGCGGGGTCCCCAGGAGTTGGCGGAGGCGTTGAGCACTTCGATTTGAGGGGAATTCCCCGGGAGGCGTTTCGGGAGTTGTTGGCGCATAAAGGCGGAGATGGTTTGCGTCTGATCCGTCCACCATCCGCCATTGGCAACGGAGTCTCCCAGCAACAAGACTCGCGGGGTGTCTGATGTTGGGGTGACTGCTGCACTCCGCATGGAATATTGGTTAATCTCGAAGCGATTGCCAAAGCGTCGCAGTTTCTGATTGGGTGCTAACAGATACCCGATTTTCTCGTCGGGGATGTACAGGGGAGGGTTGCCAAACCCAAAGAGCAGTCTGAGTGCCACTTCTACGGCGATGAACAGTCCCAGAATTATCGCGATCGC
>CAYUEH010000375.1:0-1842 GCA_964442465.1 uncultured Laspinema sp.
CGCAGACGGTACAAATTCCCACCTTCCTATCTGCCTACTAAGGTAAGCCGATCGCCGATTTTCACGGAACCTGGGGTGATAATTTTAGCGAGTACCCCCGTTTGTAAATGACCATAGCGGTTTTTCAGAAGCGATAATAACCTTAAATTGCGATCGCCACTGTCTGGATCAACTTCGATGTTTGCACAGCGTCCAATTCTAGCTGTAATCACAATCTTGGCTTCTCCTAAGTGAAATTCTTCTCCAACTCCGTTAAATTCTTCCCAAGGTGGAATTCCTTCGAGTAAGATATTCGGTCGAAATCGGCGCACATCAACGAGGGTTCCACAAGCTTTACTTAACTCTTCTAACGTTGCTTGACTGATTAGAGAAATATGCACCGGGGCACGATCTGGATAGCGGGTTTCACCACGGCGACTGCCGACTAACTGTAAGGAGGAATACTGAGGATGTCTCGCTTCCGGGGTGGGTTTGGTATCGGCAAGAAACCCGGTAAAAAAGGCACTGATGCGATCGCGTCCGGCGCGGGTTTCTGTTGCCGCTTCCAGGAGAGTTACTCCCTGGTGACGAACCGTGAGGCAGTCAGTTACTGCATCATAAATACAGTCTAATTTTGCCAATTTTGGCCAGTCATTCTGGACGGCAAAATGTCCTTTACTCATCCAAGGGACGAGGGTGGGATGTGGAGTATCATTGCCATCTAAAAACATCAAGGCAAAGGCGCGATCGCCTCGGATACCCCAGTCCTTTTCTAGGGTGACTCCCTGGAGTGGATGGGGTGATAATCCTTTAATGGGATAGGAGAATAACTGCTTGACTTGTGCTTCTTTCAATGACTTAACCCTCGCTTACTCTCAGAACCCTGACTGACGGTTTCCTGTCCGGTAATACTTTGAAAATACAACCCTCCGGCAGTGATTAAAAAGACCAGATAGGCAATAGCTTGTACCAAATACAGTTGCGATCGGTATCCAAATAGGGCTTTTAAAACCACACCAGGAAAGCGGTTATCCGGGAGAATCTGAGTCGCATCCCACACTTGGGGTCCTAAAATACAGGAATCGGTTCCGCCATGACACCAACTGGCAAACTGAGGGGCGATCGCACTGAATTCTATTACTGCTAAATTGGCACTTTTTAAAGCAGAAATCACCAATCCTGAAACGATTAATAGCAAAAACACTCCCATGATTTGGAAGAAGAGGCGCAGGTTAATTTTCACCCCCCATTTAAACAGCAAAGTCCCAATCGCAAAAGCGCCGATTAACCCAGCAAAAGCCCCCAATACCGGAGTCCAACCGCGTTCAAATTGGGCTAAAATAAACACGACTGTTTCAAATCCTTCTCGAAGAACCGCGATAAAAATTAGGGTAAATACCCCCCAACCTGCCTGAGATTCGAGGGAATTTTTGCGGGTTTCTTCCGGGAGTTGGGAGGGAGTTTTTCCTTCAAATAAAGCCGCATTTACGGCCCCTTCTACTTCGCCTTTGAGGGATTTGGCTTGTTTCGTCATCCAAATCAGCATCCAACTGAGCATGGCGATCGCCACTAAACAAAATCCCGCTTTGAGACTCGGTGCGATCGCCGGTGCATATTGCCAATCCGACTGTCCCACCGCTTGCAGAATTCCCCCGAAGACAATCCCCACTAATCCACTGGCAACAATTCCCGTTCCCACCCCGGCATACACCCAAGGATTAAGCTGACTTTGTTGCGCTTTTTTCAAACAAGCTAACACAATTCCCACCACTAAAGCAGCTTCGACTCCCTCTCGCAATGTAATTAAAAATGTCGGTAAAGCAGCACTTAATTCCATAGCTATAGGTTTAATTAAGATATATT
>CAYUEH010000375.1:1942-5774 GCA_964442465.1 uncultured Laspinema sp.
TATACCGTTCCAAACCCTTCCTTTCATGATTAATACTTTCTTCGATAATAGTTCTAACCGAATGGGTGTAGCTTTCCTCCATATTAGAAATCCGTAAACTGGGATGACCTTCTAACCCCGTGATAATTTCTCCGACTTGTTGAGCCCAATTCAACGAGTCGGTGGCTTGGAGTTGAAAAAAATTGACGATGGGAATCCGATTCGGTCCGGTTACCATGAGGGAAGAGTGGGTATAGCGCACCACCCCGGCCAGTTCAAACTCCATGATACTATTGAGTAATTCAAGGGTTTTGTTAAGGTTAAGTTCTTTCATTTTTTTAGGGTTTCGGGTCAGAAGACTGATGAGATGACTATTAACGCCTCGGTTTTTCGAGTTTGCTCAAGGATGAAAGCGGATAATTCAAATCGGCTGCACCACCGGAGGGAGGGGTGAAGACTCCTTAAGGTGGTGCGGGTTTAATGCCTAGATTGAGCGAGACGATCGCCGGTTAAACCAGACTTAGATAAAATCGCGCAACATTTTTTTAATTTCTATGTTGTGCATTTCTTCTTGTCCAATTTGAGTCCGGGCAAATTCTTCCAAATACACGCTGGCATTTTCTACGGTATCGAGCAATTCTTTGTACATATCGAGGGCTTTTTTCTCGTGGTTGAGACTTTCCTCTAAAATGTCACGGACGGAATGGCGATCGCTTTCCTCAATGGGTGCAATTCTCAGGCTAGGATGTCCTTCTAACCCGGTGATAATTTCTCCCACCTGTTGAGCATGGGTGAGGGATTCTGCCGCTTGCGCTTGAAAAAAGCTGACAATGGGAATCCGATTGGGTCCGGTTACCATCAGGGAATAATGGGTATAGCGTACCACACCGGCCAGCTCAAATTCCATAATTGTATTGAGCAAGTCAATGGTTTTTGGGAGATCGAGGTCTTTCATGTCGTTTTCGAGGGTTTCAGATGGGTTCAATTATTTGAACATTTTTTGGACACAATTATCAAGTAGGGATTCCCGGGGGATGAGGGATGATTTGTGCTTGGCACTTCCCGCAATTACCAACCTGCAATAATTCATCGGTGTCTCCCTCCGTCGCCGGCGATCGCCAGGAGAGCAAGGTCAGATTTTGTGCGGGTTGAGGTTCCTATCAAAATAGCTGAAAAACTTAATCCACCTAGGGATGGACCATTCTAGCTAACTTTTAATTTTACACCGAATCGGATTCCACAATTTTGAGCCGGTTGAACCGAGTTTCCAGAAAAATTAAGGTTTCCTAACTTATCGGGAAACCCCGGGAAATTTTTTACAAATTTTAGCCACCTCAAAGGGAGAAAATGACCGGGGTCAACACCTTGCCCGGTGAGCCTTTCCAGCCCTTAGTTCCTCGCCTCAAACCCGGAACATCATCCCCTAGGAGGGCATTGTCAAGTTTTCAAAAACGCGCTTTCCTATTGATATTAGAGCGATCGCCACCTGTCCTCAATCCGGAGAAACCTCGCCAATCTTCCGACTCAGTTTATGGCGATCGCCGCAACCAATCATCCCTTAACCCCTTAAAAAATGAAGAAAAATTTAATTATTCTCACCCTCCTAGCCGGAGTCGTCCCCGCCCTACTCATGGGGTGTGAGCAAGATGGGACCCCAGTCACATCAACTTCCGAACCCGTCGCCCTAGAATCCGCCCCACCCGCCACTCCGGGAACCGAAACCGCCTCTGGAGAAACCGGAACACTCCAAATAGTCGCCAACGGTGAGGACTTCGTGCGAGATGGCTTTACCACCAAAGATGGTTGGGAAATCAACTTTAATGATGTTTACGTCAACCTCGCCGAAGTCACCGCCTACCAAAGCGACCCCCCCTACAATCCGGAAAGCGGCAGTCAACTCACCGCCAAGCAACAAGTCCAACTGGATGGGGTGAAAACCGTAGACTTAACCGCCACTCCAGAAAACCCCACCCCAGTCCTGGCGGAAGTCCCGGCACCTGCGGGTCAGTACAATGCCCTCTCCTGGAAAATGGTCAAAGCAACCGAAGGCCCTACAGCAGGCTATAGCTTAGTCATGGATGGCACAGCGCAAAAAGACGGACAAACCATCCCCTTTGTCCTCAAATTCGATCGCGAAATGGCCTTTACCTGCGGCGAGTTCGTCGGGGATCAACGCAAAGGCATGGTTTCCCCGGGCAGTCAGGGCCAGTTAGAAGCCACCTTCCATTTTGATCACCTGTTTGGGGATGCCGGTGCACCGGCAGATGATGAAATCAACGTCAAGGCCCTGGGATTTGAGCCGATCGCCGCTTTAGCCTCCGGGGATCAAGTGAATCTGACCAGTACAGAACTCCAACAAGCCCTCACCCCAGAAGATTATCAAACCCTGCAAAACCTCCTCCCCTCCTTGGGTCATGTTGGAGAAGGTCATTGTCAGGAATCTGCGTCATCATGATAGACAGCCCGCCCCTGCCATCGTTGCCGGGGAAATACCTACTCAGGGATCGAAACTTTACCATGATTAATCGACCGAACACTCCAACTGCTGTGGAGGCAGTCCTCTGGGCGTTTGCCAGTGGGCTGTTTGCCTGGACCCTTGGGAATCCTCTAGCGGCGATCGCCCACGGGGTTCAACTGACACATCAGACCCTCGAAGCAGTAGAGGTCCAGGCCCTCTTCGACAATGGCAATCCCATGTCCAATGCCCAAGTCACCATTTATGCCCCCAACGACCCGGAAACCCCCTGGCAGCAAGGAACTGCGGACAAGAACGGGCGGTTTTTGTTTGCTCCGGACCCCTCCCTGGCGGGAAATTGGGCCGTCAGGGTCCGGCAAGCGGGTCACGGGGCGATTCTGAATGTAGCGATCGCCCCCGAACCTCCCCCGGAGGCAGCCGTTGATACTCCCGATGCCACCGGCGTTCCCGAGGTGGCCCCCAGTTCCCGGACCCTGAGTTCCCCGAGTCCCTCGGTCAACCCTCTTCCCACCGGGTTGGCGATCGCCTCCGGAGTCTGGGGATTTGTGGGAACTGCCTTGTTTTTTTCCCGGTTTAATGGCACCGGACAAGGCGGTCCCCGCAAAGAAGAAGATTCCGTTGCCTAATTCAATCTCTCCCTTAATATAAATTCCGCCCCCGGGCATTCTCCCTTTTCGATTTGATTCAATGCATATTCCCGATGGTATTCTTCCCGCTAGTCTTTGTATCGCCGGTTATGGCGCAACCGGGGCCGCCACTTGGTATTCCCTGCGCCAAATTAATCGCGATCGCAATCCCCAAGCGCAAATTCCCAAAGCCTCCTTACTCACCGCAGCCTTTTTTGTCGCCTCTTGGATTCATATCCCCGTCCCTCCCGTCAGCGTGCACTTAGTTCTTAATGGACTCTTAGGCACCGTCCTCGGTTATTATGCCTTTCCCGCCATTCTGATTGGGTTATTTTTTCAAGCGATTATGTTTGGTCATGGGGGACTAACGACCCTGGGAGTCAATGCCATCATGATGGGAATTCCCGCCTTGATTGCCTACCAAATCTTTCAGATGCGCCATTGGTTTAAAACCCGTTCGGGAAACATTACCCTGAGTTTATTTGCCTTTCTAGCGGGTGCCGTGGGATTAGGACTTGCTGCGGCTATCTTTCTCATTCTGATCATCACCACCATTCCCGGGGAATTAGATGTGAATACGGAAAGAAATGCCATTTATGGACTAATGTTGGCTCACCTGCCTTTAATGCTAATTGAAGGGGTGTTTACCGCGATGTTAGTCCTCTTTCTTAATCGGGTAAAACCGGAACTGATTGGGGATTAATTTGCCCTCAAAAAAAACCCGCAGGCTCAAGCCTGGGGCTACACGGAC
>CAYUEH010000376.1:0-5769 GCA_964442465.1 uncultured Laspinema sp.
ATCTCCCCCATCTCCCCCATCTCCCCCATCTCCCCCATCTCCCCCATCTCCCAATTCTTAAGTTTATTTTAAGAGTGGATTTCGGTAACTTTAGCAACGGTTTTATTTTTAAAAATCCCCGTTCAGGGTTTGGGTGATTTGTGACTTGACGGCAGATGATGGGCGATCGCTTATTCTTACTTTGGAAACTTTTTGATTGTTAAACTAATCACCTGTCTACTTTCGGGAATAGACCCGAGTACAGATCGATTCTTACTGGCACAACAATTATCAAAATTTCCAGATTTTTAAAAATTAACATTCTGTTAAGAAGTTGATAAGGATTGCCGATTTAGGGATGAAATTAGCGTTAAACAGCAAGACTAGGGCGGGATGAGGGGGTTAATCTTGACAAAATTTTTCAGGTAACCGGAAGAATTCTTAAGAGCTGCAAAAATATTGGTAGTTTTTCTATTTTCTATGATACGATAAGTAGCTTGGATTAAAGCCGTTATCACCGTCGCCTTAAAAAAACATTACAAAAATTTATAGAAGAAATGGAAATGTTTTAGAGTTAAGCGGTACAGTAGAGAAAGAACAAGGGGAGGGTAGAGAAAAGGATCAAGAGGTGAGGTCTAGTCCCTGACTAAGGAGAAAGTTAAGGGAGAAAGGAACGGTTGAGTTCCAGGAGATAACGGTTTAGAGTAAGGATATAAGCTATGCAATCAACTGCGGCAAAGAGCAACGATCGAGAAAAATCCGCCCCGAAGGAAAAAAAAGCGGCAACAGAACATCCCAGTGGGGATAAGCGCTTTAAGGTACTGGATATCACGATGAAGCGGAATCAGTATCGGCAAGATGCGCTAATCGAGGTACTCCATAAAGCTCAGGAAGCGTTTGGGTATCTGGAAGAAGATGTATTAGTATATGTAGCGCGACATCTGAAGCTGCCGTTAAGTCGGGTTTACGGGGTAGCGACATTTTACCATTTGTTCTCCCTGAAACCCAGTGGGGCACATACTTGTGTGGTCTGCTTGGGAACTGCCTGTTATGTGAAAGGGGGGGGTGAGGTACTCGCGTCCCTGGAGAAACAGACAGGGATTCAGCAAGGGGAAACCACCGCAGATGGTGAAGTTTCCTTAATCACGGCCCGGTGTGTTGGGGCCTGTGGGATTGCGCCAGTGGTAGTGTATGACGGAACTGTAGCTGGGAAGCAGACTTCGGAACAAGCACTGGAACATATTAAAGGATGGATCAAGTAGGGTGAGAGAGTTAGTGACAAGGAGAAGGTTTCACCCATTGACCCAGAAAAACCCCCTCCTTGAATGGCAGAAAGCGAGAGGTTAGAACACTATGGATTTAGCGGAACTTCGGGAGATTGGCGAGAAGGAACGGACGGCCCAGAAACCTGTCCGGGTACATTGTTGTACTTCAACCGGGTGTCAGGCGGCGAACTCCCTCGGCGTCAAGAAGAATTTAGAACAGACTTGTAAAGAGAAAAAGATGGGCGATCGCGTCCAAGTAGTGGGCGTGGGTTGTATGGGATTTTGCGGGCGGGGCCCGTTGGTCCAAATTGAGGCCCAGAACAAGTTATATGAAGAAGTGACCCCGGATGATGCCGCCAGCATTATTGAGGCGATCGATGGCGGGACGGCAAGTGCAGCAGAAGGGGACCCGGAACATCCATTTTTTGCACGGCAGATGCGGATTGTCCGGGAAACCAGTGGGAAAATTGACCCAGAACGGATTGAGGAATATATCGCCGTTGGGGGATATGAACCCCTGTATAAAGCAATTCATGACCTGACGCCCTCGGAAACCATTGATGAGGTGAGTAAGAGTGGATTGCGCGGACGGGGTGGCGGTGGATATCCCACGGGGTTGAAATGGGCGACAGTGGCGAAAATGCCCGGACAGCAGAAGTATGTAATTTGCAATGCTGATGAAGGCGACCCCGGGGCATTCATGGATCGGTCCGTGTTAGAAAGTGACCCCCATCGGGTGTTAGAGGGGATGGCGATCGCCGCCTATGCGATCGGGGCGACGGAGGGATATATTTATGTGCGGGCAGAATATCCCCTGGCGATCGAACGGTTGCAAAAGGCCATTAAACAAGCGAAAAAATACGGGATACTCGGCAGTCAAATTTTTGATTCCCCCTTTGACTTTAAAATCGAGATCAGAATTGGGGCCGGGGCCTTTGTTTGCGGGGAAGAAACCGCCTTAATTCAGTCCATTGAAGGGGGACGAGGCAATCCCCGCCCGCGTCCGCCCTATCCCGCCCAAGAAGGACTCTGGAAGTCGCCGACGTTAATTAATAACGTGGAAACCTTTGCCAACATTCCGGCAATTATCCGCGAAGGCGGCGACTGGTATGCCGGAATTGGGACCGAAAAGAGTAAAGGCACCAAAGTCTTTGCCCTCACGGGTCAAATTCGCAACAATGGACTGATTGAAGTCCCGATGGGGATTACCCTGCGTGAGATTGTCGAAGAAATGGGCGGCGGCGTCCCCAATGGCAAAGTCAAAGCAGTGCAAACCGGCGGACCTTCGGGCGGTTGTATTCCCGAGTCGATGTTAGATACCTCAGTGGATTATGATTCCCTCGTGAAAATCGGGTCCATGATGGGGTCTGGCGGCATGGTGGTGATGGATGAAAAAACCAGCATGGTTGAAGTGGCCCGATTTTATATGGAGTTCTGCCGGGGTGAATCCTGCGGGAAATGTATTCCCTGTCGCGCCGGGACAGTCCAGATGTATCAAATGCTGACCAAAATCCTGAATAAAGAGGCAACGCTTCAGGATATTGAAAAACTCGAACAACTGTGTGACATGGTAAAAAACACCAGTTTGTGCGGGTTAGGCATGACGGCCCCGAACCCAGTGATGAGTACCTTGCGCTACTTCCGTCAGGAGTATTTAGACCTGTTGAAAGACAGTCCAAATGGGAAAGTTCCCGCAGGGACAGGCGCATCGGTGATCTCCTAGAAGAGGATGGGGCAATTTTAAAGTTGCCCCAGTCGCAGCTTATCGATCTAACACAGAGAGAAAAGATATGTCAGTCGTTACCTTAAAAATTAATGGAGTTGACCTCGCGATTGAAGAGGGGACAACCATTCTGGAGGCATCAAAGGAAGCAGGGATTAGGATTCCCACCCTCTGTCATCTCAACGGCGTCACCGATGTGGGCGCTTGTCGGTTATGCCTGGTAGAAATTGCCGGGGTGAATAAAATGCTGCCGTCTTGTGTGACTCAAGTGGCAGAAGGCATGGATATCACCACCGACAGCGATCGCCTGCAAGAATATCGGCGAATGATTGTGGAAATGCTCTTTTCCGAAGGCAATCACGTCTGTGCAGTTTGTGTCGCCAATGAGAACTGTGAACTGCAAGATTTGGCCATTGAAGTCGGCATGGATCACAGTCGATTTCCCTATCGGTTTCCGGAACGCGAAATTGATATTTCCCATAAACAATTCGGCATCGATCACAACCGTTGCATCCTCTGTACAAGATGTGTGCGAGTCTGCGACGAAATCGAAGGGGCTCATGTTTGGGACGTCGCTTATCGCGGAGTGGCCGCCAAAGTGGTTACCGGATTAAATCAACCTTGGGGAAGCGTTGATGCCTGTACCAGTTGTGGCAAATGTGTCGAAGCTTGTCCAACGGGGTCAATTTTCCGCAAAGGTTCTACCGTTGCCGAAATGACTCGCGATCGCAGCAAATTAGAATTTATCGTGAATGCCAGGGAGAACAAACAATGGACAAGATAAAACTCGCGACAGTTTGGTTAGGCGGATGTTCCGGTTGCCATATGTCCTTTCTCGACCTAGACGAATGGTTAATTGAACTCGCCGAAAAAGTCGATGTCGTCTTCAGTCCCGTCGGTTCTGATATCAAAGAATATCCCGAAAACGTCGATGTGTGCCTCGTAGAAGGGGCCGTCGCCAACGAGGAAAACATGGAACTGCTGATTGAAGCAAGAAAGCGCACCAAATTCCTAATTTCCTTCGGAGATTGTGCCGTCACCGCCAACGTTCCGGGAATGCGGAATATGTTAGGAAAAGCAGAAACCGTCCTCAAACGTTGCTACCTAGAATTAGGCGACGAAACCCGGCAACTTCCCCATTTTCCCGGCATCGTCCCCGAACTCCTCGATCGCGTTCGTCCCGTTCATGAAGTCGTCGATGTCGATTTATTCATGCCCGGTTGTCCCCCCTCCGCCCAACGGATTTTAGCAACCGTCGAACCCCTCCTTCGGGGTGAATTACCCGAAATGAAAGGGCGACCCATGATTAAATTCGGATAACCCAACTCACCGAGGAGAGAGACCCTCTCTCCCCTCTCTCCCCCTCTGTGAAAATCAGTGAAATCAGTGGTTAACTAATATGTCTAAAACAATCGTCATCGATCCAGTCACCCGCATCGAAGGGCACGCCAAAATCTCCGTCTATTTAGACGATGCCGGAGAAGTGGAAGATGCCCGCTTCCATGTCGTCGAATTTCGCGGATTTGAAAAATTCTGCGAAGGTCGTCCCATGTGGGAAATGGCCGGAATTACCGCTAGAATTTGCGGAATTTGTCCCGTTTCCCACCTCCTCGCCTCGGCCAAAACAGGGGATAAAATTCAAGCGGTCAAAATTCCTCCTGCCGGGGAAAAATTGCGCCGGATGATGAATTTGGCCCAGATTACTCAGTCTCACGCCTTGAGTTTCTTCCATCTGAGTAGTCCCGATTTTCTGTTAGGATGGGATAGCGACCCAGCGAAACGGAATGTCTTCGGATTGATTGCGGCAGACCCAGATTTAGCCCGCAGTGGGATTCGCTTACGGCAATTTGGACAAAAGATTATTGAACTGTTAGGGGCGAAAAAGATTCACCCCTCTTGGGCAGTTCCTGGCGGAGTGCGATCGCCCTTATCCGAAGAAAGTTGCGCCTGGATTCGCGATCGCCTCCCAGAATCTCGGCAAACCATCGAAACCGCCCTGGGTCTATTTAAAACCCTTCTCGACCGCTTTTCCACCGAAGTCGAAACCTTTGGCAAATTCCCCTCCTTATTTATGGGATTAGTCGGGAAAGATGGACTCTGGGAACATTACGATGGACATATCCGGTTTACCGATAGTGATGGCAATATCGTCGCCGACAATCTCAGCGAAGATGACTATGAATCCTACCTCGGTGAAGCAGTTGAATCCTGGTCTTATCTGAAATTCCCCTATTATAAACCCCTGGGATATCCCAACGGAATTTATCGCGTGGGACCGTTAGCAAGGGTGAATATCTGTAGTCGGATGGGGACAGAAGCAGCAGATAGAGAGTTGCTAGAATTTCGCGATCGGGCCGGTGGCGTTGCAACCTCTTCCTTCTACTATCATTATGCCCGATTAATTGAAATTCTCTGTGCCATTGAACATATCGAACAATTGGTCAATGACCCGGATGTTGTTTCCCCCCGAACTCGCGCCACTGCTGGGATTAATAACCTAGAAGGGATTGGCGTCAGTGAAGCACCACGCGGGACTTTATTCCATCATTATAAGGTGGATGAAAATGGGTTAATTAAGAAAGTGAACCTGATTATTGCTACGGGACAAAACAACCTAGCAATGAACAAAACGGTCACGCAAATTGCCCAACATTTCATTCATGGGAATGAGATTCAAGAAGGACTATTAAACCGAGTTGAGGCAGGGATTCGCGCCTTTGACCCTTGTCTGAGTTGTTCCACCCATGCAGCAGGTCAAATGCCGTTGCATATTGAATTAATTGATGCCAAGGGGACGGTTGT
>CAYUEH010000377.1:0-5760 GCA_964442465.1 uncultured Laspinema sp.
GGGATTGATGCGGTCCGCAATTTTGTCGAACCTTTATTTGAATCGGCGGCGGAAGGTTTGCTCGATCGCAAGTTGACGGCTGAATCTAGTATTCTCTTAGATGCTAAAAATCGCTTTCAAGAATGGGTGCAAGGAAATCTCGGTCCGACTCAACCCAAATATGAAACGATCGCCCAATCGGGACCGGATCATGCACCGGATTTTACCGTGGAGGTGAAGGTGGGAAATCAAGTGTATGGAGTGGGTAAAGGACGCAGTAAAAAAGAAGCAGAAAAACGGGCGGCTGAGTTAGCTTTAAAAAAGGTTGGCGCACTCTAAACGCACTCCAAATCATCAAGTTTGCGGCAAGAAACAGAGTTTCTGCTTTTGCTGGATGATTATAGCGGTTCGGTGGACTCATGAGGTGCATTTCAAAGCCCCTCTCCCCCCCTTTCAAAGGGGGGTAGGGGGGATGGAGAGGGGTTTGGGGTGAGGGTAGTACCGATGGAGATGAGAACCGCTATACCTTAGTTCGATCGCCGTCGCAGAACGTCCAACAACTTATGAAAATAATCCGGCAAGGGGGCGATCGCCTGAAGGGGTTCCCCAGTTTCGGGATGTTCTAGGGTCAAACTCCAGGCGTGTAGCGCTTGTCCCGGTAAATTCACCCCCAGCGATCGCCCACTGGAATACACCGGATCACCGACAATCGGATGTCCGATATAGGCACTATGGAGGCGGATTTGATGGGTCCGTCCGGTTTCGAGTTGAAAATGAATTAACGTATAATTTCCCAAGCGTTCTTTAATCTGCCAATGAGTCACCGCCAGTCTCCCGCCTTTTTCTACAGGAACGATCGCCATTTTCTTGCGATCGTGGGGATGTCTGGCGATCGGTGCATCAATGGTTCCGCTTTCGGTTTTCGGGACTCCATAAATAATCCCCAGATAGTCGCGACGGGCGGTTTTGGCTTGAATTTGACCTTGTAAATGTTGATGCGCGCGATCGGTTTTAGCGACGACGATCGCCCCACTGGTGTCTTTATCCAAGCGATGAACAATCCCTGGACGCTGGATGCCGCCAATCCCGGACAAGTTCTCACAGTGCGCTAACAAGGCATTGACCAAGGTATCATCGGAATGTCCCGGTGCCGGATGAACCACTAAACCTGCGGGTTTATTGATGATAATCAGGCAGTCATCTTCATAGAGAATATCCAGGGGAATCTCGGTTGCGCCGATCTCCAAGGGTTCTGCGGGGGGAATTTCGATGCAGAGGCGATCGCCAGTTTCCACCATAATCTTTTTCGAGGTGCAAACCTGCCCATTGACTTTTACGCAATTTTGTGATATCAATTGCTGTATTCGGGAGCGGGACAAGTCCTGTAAGTGGGACGCCAAATAGCGATCCAGGCGATCGGTCCCCGCATTGACTTCTAAATTAATTTCTCTGATTGCCATCATTCCAGGTTAAGTCCCTATGCTTGAGGGAATTTCTCCCGGTTTGGAAAACCCCCGATCTAAAATCCGACTAAAATAAAATAAGTCAGAGATACAGAACAACTGTTTCCCTGACTTATCTGAGGGCGAACGACCGGGTTCGAACCGGCGCATGGTGGAATCACAATCCACTGCCTTAACCCCTTGGCTACGCTCGCCACCACGTTTTTTACTATAACACACCCTTCTGGATTTGATCTACCCTTTTTCAAAAAAAAATCAAAAATTTTGAAAAATTGCAGGAAAGGGGTGCTGAACTCAGGGGGGGAATGGGGAAGTCTAAACAAAGAAATGGGTACGTTGAGTTCTGATGAAGAAAAAAAATGCGATCGCGGCGGTCACGGGTACAGTATTAGTTGGGCTCGGGGTAGCAATGGCGGTTACCAACCCGGGTCCTGAGTCTTATCACGACTACGCCAGTCAACGACTGATGGAGTATGCCCAAGAAAATGCTTGTGACAGATTACCCATTGCCAAGGGGTCCTGTGTGGCAGCGATTGGATCCGTCCAGAGTGACATTGAGGACATCATCCGTCGCCAAACTCAGCGACAAAACTTTATCTTGTGGAGCGTTTATAAAACTGACTTGTCTTTACCTCTGCCCTTAATTCCCGCTTATCAGTTTGAAACCGTAGGGGCCTTCCAGAGCTTCTACACCTACGAATATAAAAAACAGTAGCAGAATTTGGGGGTAAATCCTCAAGACCATGTTATACCGGGAATGACACCCTGTGGAGTCTAACTTTACCCGATCGCGCCCTGGTCAAAGTCATGAGCTACTGCGTTATTCCCGGATGCGTCCAACCCCACAATCCTGAGTCGGCCAAAACTTGCCAAAGCTGTGGCAGTAAATTAATCCTGAAAGCTCGCTACCGACCCATTCAGGCCCTAGGACAGGGGGGATTTGGTCGGACCTTTTTAGCGGTGGATGAAGATATCCCCTCTAAACCGAAATGTGTCGTCAAGCAACTGTTTTTTCAGAAAGGGGAAACCCAGCATATCCATAAGGTGAAGGACCTCTTTTATCATGAGGCAGTGCGCTTAGACGATCTCGGGCATCATCCCCAAATCCCCTCCCTCTTGGCCCATTTTGAGCAAAATCAACGGCTGTATCTGGTTCAGGAGTTTATCGAGGGACCGACTCTCTCCTCGGAACTGAAGCAAAAGGGGGCTTATCAGGAAGCCGAAATTCGAGCATTGCTGAATGATTTACTGCCAGTTCTAAGTTTTATTCACGATCGCCAGATTGTACACCGAGATATCAAACCGGCTAACATCATTCGCCGGATGGGGAGCGATCGCCCTTCTTTCACCGAGGAACAAGCGGGGCAAATTGTGCTCATTGATTTTGGCATTGCCAAGCTCTTAAGTGCGACGGCGATGATGCAAACTGGGACAATTATTGGGTCGCCCGAGTATATGGCCCCGGAACAAACCCGAGGGAAGGTCGTTCCCGCCACGGATTTGTATAGTTTAGGGGTGACTTGCCTGCATTTACTCACAGGAATGTCTCCGGGGAATTTATACGATGCCAACCAGGACCGCTGGATTTGGCGGGAATTTGTCCGGACAGATAAACTCGTCAGTGCAGATTTAGGGCGGGTATTGGATAAGTTGGTGGAAAATGGTCTTACAAAGCGCTATCAGTCGGCTGCGGAAGTGCTGCGAGACCTGAATCCCACTCCCGACAACTCACTTGCGGGATCGCCATCTCCACCTCCCCCGCAAAAGCGAGTTTCCTCGGTCAAGGCTCGTAAACAATCGCCCGTTCCGTCCCAAGCTGCACCAGTTCCACCCCGGAGAACCCGTTGGCGGGATGCTTTGGGTCAGTTCTGGTCTGGAGTGGTCCCGTCTTCCAATCCAGTCCGTGAACCGGATATCCTCACTTCAAGCCTGGGCATTGATTATAGTCGATTGCGAGATTTACTGGCAGCTAAAAAGTGGAAACAAGCCGATCAAGAAACTCGGACCTTGTTATGTCGGGCATCCGGTAAATATCCGAGAGGTTATTTATTTGAAGATGATATTGCGAAAATGCCCTGTGAAGATTTGCAGATGATTGATTTGTTGTGGGTGAACTATAGTGATGAAAGGTTTGGGTTTAGCATCCAATCGCGAATTTATGAAGGGGTGGGGAAAGATTATGGGGCATTTTGCGATCGCATTGGGTGGAAAACTTACAATCCATCAGTTCCCTACGAAGGGATTCAATTTAATTTGAAAGCACCGATTGGTCATTTACCGTCCCGCAGTTGGTCCGCCGGTTCTAAATGGTGGCGACACGCAGGGGCGATCGCGGCTAAATTGGAACAGTGCGATGCCACCGATGAGAAAGGATCGTCCCAGGAATAAGGGGTGGTTGAGTTAAGTTTTATTCCGGTGTCGGACAGGAGGCAGCGCCTGGGAACGAGGATAACTCAGGGATTGTAGCCAAATCCCACCCAAACAAGGCACAATTTGAGTGAGAACGTTGTTTGGTCAGTCTGTTACAGACTCTATAGATCTCATGGCTCAATCGAATCCTCGTCCCACCCTCGCTCAAATTTCGGTTCAAGAACTCGCCGATCGCCTTGCCAGCGCACCCTCGGATTTGCAACTGATTGATGTCCGCGAACCCCACGAGGTGGAAATCGCGGCGCTTGCTGGGTTTAGCATCCTTCCCCTGAGCGAGTTTTCCCAATGGTCCGGGGAGATTTACACCCACTTGGATCCGGAGAAGGAAACCCTAGTTTTATGCCATCACGGTATCCGATCGGCTCAGATGTGCCAGTGGTTACAAACCCAGGGATTCACTCAGGTTAAAAATATTAGTGGCGGCATCGATGCCTATTCCCAACTGGTAGATCCCACGGTGCCCCGGTACTAATTTGCCCCCGGTTTCCTGGAAAGGGAGACTCCCTTCCCGCTTTCCAGGGCGTTAATGTGATCAACAGAGGAACCCTGTCATGATAATTTGATGATATTTGCACCGAGTCCCGATCGCATACTTTGGATAAAACAATTGTGAAATTCCCCTCCGCTTATTTACTGGTTTCCCACGGCAGTCGCGATCCTCGTCCAGAAGTCGCGATGCAAGGGTTAGCCGGTTTATTGCGCGATCGCTTGCAGGAACAGCAGGGTCAGTCCCGTTTGCCAATGGTGGGAACGGCACAATTAGAATTACATCCCTTGCCATTACATCAACAAATCACTGATTTTGCCGATCGCGCCCGTGCCGTGGGATGCGATCGCCTCCAAATCTTACCCCTCTTTCTCCTAGAAGGGGTTCATGTCATGGAAGATATTCCCGCAGAAATTGCCCAAGCTCACCGCATCCTCGGCCCCAGCATTCAGTTAGATTTACGCCCCCATTTAGGCAGTCAAATCAGTGAATTGAGCCACTTATTGCAATCGGCAATTCAACCCGTTCAAGACAGCAATTCTGGCGATATCCAGTGGATTGTCTTATCTCACGGGTCCCGGCGCGTAGGGAGTAATCAAGTCGTGGAGGAGATGGCAAATCGACTCCAGGCCATCCCCGCCTACTGGTCCATTTTTCCTAGTTTAGAAGACAGGATGAACCAGTTAATTCAAGCGGGACATCGGCATCTGGGTATCCTCCCCTACTTTTTATTTCCTGGGGGAATCACCGATGCGATCGGCGAACTTGCCCAAGAAATTTCTCAACGCCACCCGGAACTCCAAATCCAGTTAGCTGAACCCATCGGCACAACCCCAGAATTAGCGGAATTAATCTTAGCCCTAACGGCTTAAATAAATAAGAGACAACTTTTCTTTGTTATCTTTGTTACTCAATCCAGAGGTCCCGATTCATGCCAGTAACCGCAACTGAATCTATCCAAGCACTCGTAGCACCGGCAGTCATGATTTCATCGAGTTCTCTCTTTTTTTTGGGATTAAATGCTCGACACTCCTCCCTCTTGAGCCGAATTCGACTGCTAACCGATGAACGCCGAAAACTGACCCGAGAAATCAACCATAATCAAGAAGTAGAACGGGAAGAACAATTGAGATTAATGAGTGTCCGAAGTCAACTTAGATTCTTGCTCCGCCGCGCTAAATATGTTAGGAACTCAGTATTTTGCAATATTATTGCTGCCACCTTATTTATTCTCAGTTCCTTGGCGATCGGGCTAGATTATTTGTTAGAAAATCCAGTCTCCCAGGATTTCCCCCTTTCCCTCTTTGTCCTAGGAATGTTAATGTTTTTAGGAGGAGTTACCTTTACCGGAGTCGATGAACTCATTTCCTATTCCGTCATCCTCATGGAAATGAAAGATGA
>CAYUEH010000378.1:0-1580 GCA_964442465.1 uncultured Laspinema sp.
AAGAGAACGACTGAAGTCGTTACTACGAACTAAGAGAACGACTGAAGGCGTTACTACGAACTGGGGGAGGTGGAATTTTTTGGTCTGCGGAGGCGGTAGTGTAAGAATACCTCGGCGTCTATGGTTTTGACCTCTAAGAGTTCTAGGCGGGGTGCGGTTTGAGTGGTAAATCCGCTGCCGTCTACGGGGGTGGGGGCGTTGGTGCCACCGATGAGGAGGGGACAGACGGTGAGCCAGAGTTCATCGATGAGGTCCTCGGCGAGTAAGGAGGCGACTAGGTTTCCTCCGCCGAGGATGGCTAATTTTTTGATGCCTAGGGTGGCGATTTGCTGGAAGGCATCATGCCAGTCTACGCTACCGGAGGGGGTTTCGCTGATGAGAATTTTATCGAAGCCGGGATCGTTGTACCAGGATTCGGCACCGGCGCGGGTGGTGACTAACCAGCGGGGAACGGGTTGTTGGAAGAGGGGGATGTGGCGCGGGAGGTTGCCGGTGGCAGAGGCGACGATTTGCACGGGTTGAGGGGGTTTTCCGGCTTGTTCGCGCTGGTTAATTCGGTTGGGATCCACCACTCTCATGGCGGTGTCTTTGACGCGGAAGGTTCCGGCACCGGTGATGACGGCATCGGCGGCGGCGACTTGTTGTTCTAAATGGGTTTTATCGGCGGGGGACCCGAAGAGGAGGGGCGATCGCAGGGAGTCGGAAATTTTGCCATCGGCACTCATGGCAAGAACTACGGTGGTTACAGGGCGATCGCTCATGTTTCTCGGAATCAATAATAAGAGGGTCAATCTAGTTTAACTGACCCGGACTCCTGAGATCACCTCAATAATCCCTCCGCCATAAACTTTAAAAAGATTTGTTGATGAGGTTCTCCCAGAGGGCGGACTTCACCGGCTTTTTCTGAATAGCGACTCCCGCGACGAATATCCTCCGGGGTCCACAATCCCATATCCCATCCTTCATGAAGCACCAACTCTGAAATATCCACTGTCAGGGGAACATTAAAGACATGACGGACGACTTCTGGAGTTTCAAAACAACCGAACTCGGACACCTGTTTCACTTCATAAGTAATTTCTTCCTGTAATTCTCGCCGCAAGGTTTCGATAGGGAGTTCTCCGGGTTCGAGATGTCCTCCAAATAAACCCCAATATCCCGGATAAACGATACCGGGTATATTGTCTCGCAGTTGCAAGAGAAACTGACCCTCTTGATGCAGGATGGCGAGGGCTACCTGAACAGGTTGATGACTCATGGGTTCTTTCTCCGGGTAAATTTTCAGGGGTTATTCTTCCCTAATATAAAAAAGGGATGATTCTATTGTGTCCTTTTGTGGAAGAATTTTCGGTATTTTATACCAGAGTCTTGTAGGATTTTAATTTTTTTAACCTGAGAAGGCAGGAGAAGGCAGGATACCAGCGCACGCAAGCTGATTGAGTATCATGGAACACCCAGGTGTTCCGGGTTTTCAACAGCGATCGGTTTATTTTTAATGCATCTATTTTCTAATCCTGATCGGGGTTTTCAACAATCGTACAGTCCTAAACTATTCTGTTTTGCCGGTATTTTATGGATCC
>CAYUEH010000378.1:1680-5753 GCA_964442465.1 uncultured Laspinema sp.
CTGGGAAACATCGGGGATATCAACTGCATTCTATATCAACTGCCTACCGGGTTCAAGATGCAAGAAATTACAAAATTGATTCTTTCCCGGGAGGCGAGTGGGGGCATCAGAAACCTGCGTACAGTCGTTTGCTAGAGATTACTAAGGTGACCCAAGAATTAGAGTTTATGCCGAGTCCAAACCGTCCGAGCAGAACCGGAAAATTGTGGTTTATGCTAGTGGTTTTAGCGATCGCCACCTCGATTTTCGCCGCATCGCCTGCAGTCGCTGCCCGATTAGATACTTGGCGGTTTGAGCGCGATCGCAACCAACTCAACTTTAGAACCACCGGAAACGTCCAACCCAAAGCACAACTGCTGTTGAATCCCACCCGGTTAATTATCGACCTTCCCGGGACCCGATTAGGCCGGACTACGGTGCGAGAACGGGTCGGGGGAACCATTCGGGAAATTCGAGTCGGGCAGTTTGAACGTCAAACCAGTCGAATTGTCGTAGAACTGGCCCCAGGCTATACCCTCGACCCGGATCAAGTCCAATTTCGAGGCAGTTCCCCGAGGCAGTGGACGGTGCAACTCCCCACCCCCCAACGGGAAGCCCCCATTTCACCCACTCAAACCCCGGTCCCCGCGCCTCCCGAGGTGACCGGCAATAGCACCCTCCTCCAAGGCATAGAGGTCCTGGATGAAGGGTTTATTTTGCGAACTTCGGGACCCACCCCGGAAATTGACATGAGATGGAGTACCGATCGCACCTGGGTCACCCTGGACCTTCCCGACGTGAAACTCTCCCCCGAAATCACCGATCGCATCAGGAGAGTCGATCGCCTCGGTGTTAACCGCTTAGAAGCGATTCAAATCTCCGATTCCCCCCTGTTATCCCGTGTCTTATTGAACTTAAACGACACCCGTCGCAACTGGCAAGCGCAAGTCACCGATCTTGGGGAAATCGTGATTTGGCCCGAAGGTGGCACTCCCCCCCAGTCTTCCAGTCTCCCCTCCTTAGCAACCATTCAGTCCGTGGAACTGGCGAATGATGGGACCTCCGTGGTCGTAAATAGCGATCGCCCGGTGGGATACAAAACCGAATGGGATATCGAGACCCTCGCCTATAAAATCACCCTGTTTTCATCCCAACTGGCCGAAGTCCCTCGGGAGTTGAGAACCCCATCTCAATCCTCCCTCTTATGGGTGCGGACCGTTGAAGAAGACCCCGAAACCGTCGTCGTCCTCGTCCAACCCGCCGCCGGAATTCAGGTAGGGGGCATCAGTCAACCCTCCGGCAACCAACTCCGGGTGCAGTTGCAACCCAACAGCATTCCCGAGACGCCAGTCCAGACGCCCCCAGCCGTTGCTGTCGGCGAGAGGAGTCTGCCGATCGCCGTTCCCCCGCCAACCACTCAAACTCCGGCCCCTCCCACCCAGACTCCCGCCCCTTCCACTCCCCGAGTGCCGACCAGGCGCAGGGTGGTGGTGATTGATGCCGGACATGGAGGCCGAGACCCTGGTGCTGTGGGCATTGGCGGGTTGCGAGAGAAAGAAGTTGTCTTAGATATTTCCCGCCAAGTCGCGCAAATTTTAGAGCAAAATGGGGTAACCGTTGTGATGACACGCCAAGACGATCGCACCATTGGTTTAGCTCCCAGAACCCAATTGGCAAATCGCGTCAATGCTAATTTATTTGTCAGTATTCATGCCAATGCAATTAGTATGTCCCGGCCCGATGTGAATGGGTTAGAGACTTTCTATTTCAGGAGTGGGCAGCAGTTAGCTCAGAGAATTCAACAGAGTATGTTGCGTTTTTTTCCTAATATGCGCGATCGCGGCGTCCGACGCGCCCGATTTTATGTATTGCGCCACACCAATATGCCCGCCGTTTTAGTGGAAACCGGCTTTGTCACCGGGCGCGATGATGCTCGAATGCTGGCTAATCCGACCCAGCGAACCCGTATGGCCGAGGCGATCGCCCAAGGAATCTTACAGTATATTCGAGAGGGTCGTTAAACTGCAAAAGGGGTAAATCCCGGGGCTGAACAAATAAATCAGGGCTTTCATATTTTGTAACAGCCTATGCTATACTTCGGAAACTCTTAACTTTTGTTAAGATGGCGACAAATGTCATAACAATTAAGCCTAGGCTCCCCGCAGCAAACCGGCTCAAGAAACATTTATGGGTGCAATGCTTTCAAGAATAGCGAGGGAGCCTAAAATCATGCGTAGAGTTGGCAAGCAGAGTATGAAAGTGACCCCATCCATCGATTTCCCCTATCGTCCAAACACCCCATTGAAAACAGCTAAACTCCAAAACTGGATACTCCCGAGTCTGATCAGTGCATTTCTGTTAGCCGCTCCCCCTGTGGAAGCGGCTCAACTAGAAACTTGGCGGTTTGAGTCCGATCGCAACCAACTCTCCTTTACAACCCGAGGCGGCGTGCAACCCACCGCTCAACTGTTGTCCAATCCAACGCGATTAGTCATCGACCTACCCGGTACGACCCTAGGGCGTCAAAATGTGACTCAACCAGTCGGGGGAGCGATTCGGGAAATTCGCGTGGGACAATTTAACCCTCAAACCAGCCGAATTGTGGTCGAATTGGCCGCAGGTTACACCCTTGACCCCCAACAAGTCGAATTCAAGGGCAGTTCCCCCAACCAATGGACCGTCCAATTACCCAACCCCCAGGTCTCCGGATCCCCAGTCGCCCAGGGTTCATCCGGTCCTAGGTCCAATTCTCCCTCCCCCCTAGCTGCAACCGGGGGAAACACCTTCTTGGAAGAGGTGGAGATTAAAGACGAAGGCTTTATTTTTCATACCAATGGTGGCACCCCAACGGTAGAACTCAACCAGGGCAGTAATGGGACCTGGGTAAACGTAGACCTCCCAGGGGTGACCCTTTCTCCCAACCTAGAACGACGGTTTAGAAATGTCGATCGCCTCGGGGTCAATCAACTGCAATTGGTGCAAGCCTCTAGCTCACCCCCCTTGACTCGGGCCATTTTGACCTTAACCGAACCCGATAAAAATTGGCAGGCACAAGTCAGGGAGCAAGGGCAGGTCCTGGTCTGGCCCGAAGGGGAAAATCCCCCCCAAGTCACGGCTCAAGCGACATCAGGGTTAGCCACCATTCACGGCATCGAACTGGTTGGCAATCAAGTCGTGGTCAAGGCCGATCGCCCCCTGAATTACAACACCGCATGGGACCAAAGAACCCTCGCCTATCGGTTGACCATCTACTCCTCCCACCTGGGGAATGATGTCAACCGCTTACAACCGGAACGAGGTTCCTCCGTGTTATGGGTCCGGCCAACTCAGGAAGACCCGGAAACCGTCGTGGTTTTGGTCCAACCCGCTGCCGGAGTGCGCGTCTCTGGAGTTGAACAACAATCCGGCGATCGCCTCGCCATCCAGTTAGAATCTACCGCGATCGTCACCACGGACCCCAATGCTCAGTTGATTCCAGTCACCCCACCCGACTCTCCCCCATCCGTATCCCCCGAAAATCAGCTACAGTCAGAAATTCCCCCCATCCCTGCCGGACGGATTGCCGTGGTTATCGATGCCGGACATGGCGGTATCGACCCCGGTGCCGTCGGCATTGGCGGACTGCAAGAGAAAGACGTAGTAATCGATATCTCCCATCAAGTTGCCGAAATTCTGGAACGAGAGGGAATTACCGCAATTATGACCAGGCAGGACGATCGCACCATTGACCTAGCACCTCGGGTCCAGTTAGCCAATCGGGTGAATGCCAATTTATTTGTCAGCATCCATGCCAATGCAATTAGTATGTCCCGTCCAGAAGTCAATGGATTAGAGACTTATTATTATGCCAGTGGCCGGAATTTGGCCCAGGCGATTCAAAATACTATGCTCCAGGATTTCCCCTCTATGCCCAACCGGGGCGTCAAACAGGCGCGGTTCTATGTGTTGCGCCATACCAGTATGCCTGCGGTTTTGGTCGAAGTCGGGTTTGTCACGGGTCGTGATGATGCCCGGATTTTGTCCGATGCGGCACAACGAACTCGCATGGCTGAGGCGGTCGCCCGGGGCATCATCAATTATGTTCGCACCAATCG
>CAYUEH010000379.1:0-1856 GCA_964442465.1 uncultured Laspinema sp.
TCAAATTTGATATTTTATCTAACTTTGTGCCGAGGGAGGGCAACGGGATCCGTTAAAGGGGGGACAAAAATCAGGGTCTGGCGAGGCGATCGCCCCATGACCCCCTCCATTTCTAAAGCATGGGGACCGTCTCGGGTAGAAACCGGGTTTCTTGAACAGGACTGACGCAGAGGTAGCCCGGATCACACCACAGTGTTCACTCAAATGCTTCGGTCCCGGTGGCGATCGCTCAGGAGGGTTACTCAGATGAACCCGGATTCAGGGCGATTAGACCCACTTCCACCCCTGTGTGTTCTCTCCACTCCGATGTCAAGGGGTCGGGTTCCCAACAAGAAACTCAACCCCCCAGTCTTTTCCCAACCGCCCGTTTAAGGACCCCGATAACTGTTGGATTCTGGCATTGATGAAAATCCCATTGGATTCTTTGAAAATACAGTCCGGGGATCACAACCCTGGCATTCTTTCCCCTGTGCAAAAGAATTAAAACCAACCTACGTTACGATGGGTGCTTATTTCGGTAAAATGCTCTATGGCATCTAAAAGCAACGTAAAATGCTTAAACCTCGACATGAGAATTCCCACTTCCCGGAGAAGTCGGAGTCCCCTTGTCGCCGTAGCCAGCTGAAACGGACCCAGGAGATCATCTCTTCCGGTCAGCTTACCTAATCCAGGTGACTGACCATAGATGCTCTCTCCTCAATCCCGGATCGCCGAACAAAAACGCCCGCACTATTTTCCGAGAGTGCCACAACGGACAAAACCGATTGAGGATTTGGGTTGCTCAGTCGTTGTTTCTGCGGTAGGCGTTTCGTTGTCATAGATGAGTAAGTTTACTCATTCGTTCTGAATCGAACTTGCAAAGGCTTAACGGTTAGGGTTCGCTCGTCCGAACGAAGTTGAATCCAAACCCAAGATTAACCCCTGGTGGGATTGTTAAATTTTGAAATAAAGGTTGACCATGAGGTATCGCGCTTTAATTGTCGCATTTCTAGCAGTATGCTTGAGCGTGCTAACGGCTTGTAGTGAAGGGCCGACGGTGGGGAGTAAAGAACTCACCTATGATGATATCAGAAACACAGGTTTAGCAAATAGCTGTCCGGAATTGGCAGAAACCGCTCGGGGTGCAATTCCCATTGATGGCAGCCAATCTTATTTGCTGAGTGAGCTGTGTCTGCAACCAACGGAATATTTCGTTCTGGAAGAAGGATCCAATAAACGGAAAGAAGCCGAATATATTCCCAGCAAACCGTTGACTCGTTATACCTCCTCTTTGACTCAAATCCAAGGCCCCTTGACTTTGGGCGAGGATGGCAGTTTCACTTTTGTGGAAAAAGATGGGATTGACTTCCAAGCGATCACTGTCATGCTTCCCGGTGGTGAAGAAGTTCCTTTCTTGTTCACCGTCAAAGGTTTAACGGCAACCAGTCAACCCGGACTGGACAGTATTAATACCTCGACTGATTTTGAAGGGGACTATATCGTTCCTTCCTATCGTTCTGCTTCTTTCCTTGACCCCAAAGGTCGGGGTGGAGCCACTGGATACGATAACGCGGTGGCGTTGCCTGCCAGTTCTGATGCAGCGGATTTGAATCGCTCTAATGTGAAGCGTGCACTTCAGGGTAAAGGTCATATTTCCCTGAATGTTTCTAAAGTCAATAGTACCACTGGGGAAATTGCTGGTATTTTCGTCAGCGAACAGTCTTCGGATACTGATTTAGGTGCGAAAGAACCTGTAGAGGTGAAGATTCGCGGTCTATTTTACGGTCGCGTGGAACCAGACGCATAATCGCGATCGGGTTGCACTCATCACCTGAAGAATCCGACTAAAGGGGCAATTGGCCCCTTTTTTTGTCATT
>CAYUEH010000379.1:1956-5746 GCA_964442465.1 uncultured Laspinema sp.
GATAGTTGTTTTTTCCCAGGGAAAGTTACCATAATCAAGGTATCCTCAATCGTTGGATAGAGTAGCCGTGAGTTATTGCCTCAATCCGAAATGTCCGAATCGGGCTGACCCCTTAAATGCACAGAACCGCATCTGTCGGCATTGTGGTTCGCTGTTGATTTTCCAAGGGCGCTACAGGATTGGGCGATTATTGGGGGAAGGGGGGTTTGGTCAAACCTTTGAGGTGAATGATGGGGGTATCCTCAAGGTTCTGAAGGTCCTGACTGATGATAATCCCAAGGCGATCGCCCTGTTTCAGCGCGAAGCTCAAGTTTTAAGCCATTTGAATCACCCCGGTATTCCCCGGGTGGAAGCAGAGGGTTACTTTACCGTCCTGCCCAGAAATAGCCAGCAGCCGTTACACTGTCTGGTGATGCAACGGATTGAGGGCCGGAATTTAGAGGTATGGATGGCCGATCGCCATCATTTGCCGATTCCCCAGCATCAAGCCCTCAATTGGTTTAAACAGCTTGCGGAAATTTTAAATATTGTCCATCAACAGCAGTTTTTCCACCGCGATATTAAACCCTCCAACATCATGCTCCAGCCAAATGGTCAACTGGCGTTGATTGACTTTGGCAGCGCCAGAGAGGTGACGGGAACCTATCTGGCAAAAGTGGGAGGGGGTCATCAAATTACGGGGATTGTTTCCCCCGGTTACACGCCTCCAGAACAGGCGAATGGCAAAGCGGTTCCCCAATCGGATTTTTTTGCGTTAGGACGAACTTTTGTGTTCCTGTTAACCGGAAAAGAGCCTAATGCTTTTCCAGAAGATACGCGCACGGGTCAACTGTTGTGGCGATCGGATGGGAGTCGCCAAAGTCCCACGGCAGGATTCACCACGAACCCTTTGGCGGATTGTATTGATTACATGATGGCTCCTTTTCCGGGGAATCGCCCCCAAAATACTCAGGTGATTTTAAAGCGGTTGGAGGAAATCGAACAGGAGATGCAGCAACCTTGGGGTTGTTCTCCCATGCCTGGGCGATCGCCTCAACCGATTGGCTCCATCCCACCTTATCAAGCGGCAGCGAGGATTCCGACTCGACTGCTGCGATTGAATGGGGCCAGAAATTATAGTCGCTACAGTCGGCGATCGCACTTGCATCACAAAAAATCCCTAAAATTAGCTCAGAAATTGCTCGTGGGTGGATTTTTCTTAGCCTTAGCGGGAACAGCCACTCAACTCTTTGGCGGATTTACATTACCCAATATCTCAGCTTTACTCTGGTTGAACTATGGAAGTGCCGGGGTGATACCTGAAGTTCCGCGTCAACCGGAACCCTTTACCCCGATCGCTACGGTGTCGGCTCAACCTTTGGCGACAAAAGAGCCTATCGCATTAACGAAAACCCTGGGAGGTCATCTGTGGGGGGTCAATTCGATTGCGCTGAGTCCCGATAGCCGCCTGCTCGTTAGTGGGAGTGTTGACAAAACGGTGAAACTATGGGATATCGAATCCGGTCAGGTCCGCCATAGTTTATCCGGTCATTCTCATGAAATTTGGTCGGTCACCTTTAGTCCCGATGGCAGTAAGGTGGCCAGTAGCAGTGGAGATGGGACAATTAAAGTCTGGGAGACGAGTACGGGTAAGCTCTTACATACCCTGTCGGATCATGGGGCTTGGGTGATGTCGGTGACGTTTAGTCCCGATGGCAAGCAGTTAGCCTCTGGTGGGTTTGATAATACAATTAAGTTGTGGAATGCGGAAACTGGGGAGTTGATGCGGTCGATCGCCGGTCACTCGGGTTGGGTGTTTTCCTTAGCTTATAGTCCCGATGGTGAAATGTTAGCCAGTGGTAGTTTCGATCGCACGATTAAAATCTGGCATACTCAAACCGGAGAGGTGGTCCGCACGTTAGAAGGGGGTTTTTATCGGTTTCGAGCGGTGGCTTTTAGTCCCAATGGTCAGTGGGTTGCTGGTGCTAGTGGGGACAGTTCGATTCTGATTTGGCAGGTGAGTAGTGGTCAGTTGGTCCGCTCATTATTCGGACATTCTGATGCGGTACACGCGATCGCCTTTAGTCCCGATGGTCAGACTTTGGTGAGTGGTGGAGGGTCTCTCGACAGTACGCTTAAACTTTGGAATATTGGAACGGGACAATTGTTACAAACCCTGAAGGGTCATTCGGATACGATTAATTCGGTTTCGATTAGTGCTGATGGCAAAATGCTGACAAGTGGTAGCCAAGATAATACCATTAAGGTGTGGCAGTTACAGTAGCGGTCGTTTGCCCGAGGGCGAGGGATTCAAGTGGGGCCACTCTCGACTTAACCGGAGTGGGTTTTTACCGCCAATCTCTATCGGGAGGGCGATCGCCCCTCTATTCAGTTGGGCACTTTTTATAGTAAGATAAAAATGATGCAGGAAAGGCGCTTTGCGGATGTAGGGGGAGTGTTTGCAAGCCATTGAAATCGAGCCGAAACTTAGGGAACTCATGGGGATCGCTGCCTCGGTGGATCCAGGGCTAGAGTACCGTTTAGAGGAAATCTGGCGTTGGATCAAAGATATGAGACCGGGTTTATTAATGCAGAAAAAATTTTTAATGGGGTTTCTGCTCGAAGTCATTAAGGATGCAGAATTTTGGTTGGCGCTCAAAGTTTTAACCGATGAGGAACGGGAATCATTTTTAAATCAGCTCAGTCCCCCGGTCCGCTATTGGTATGAATTCCTCTTCCCCAAGTGGTTTAATGAAAAAGATAACAAATTTTACATTTGGAAACAAAAATTAAGATCCGGAGAATTCAATCAGGAGGATGCTCAACTGATTGACCTAATCGCACAAAAGATAAAGATTCGTGAAGGGAGCCTCGTCCAAAGGTATGTGGCAGATTTTTCTATGGCAACAGATGCGATCGTCAGCAGCAACAAGGGAAGACCTTTGTGCGTCCAAGTCACTAGCATCTCTGATGATTTTTCCGAACATAAATACGAGGAGTGGAAAAAAACCCTGAAAGACTGGAACATAGAGCGGGGGATTTTTGTGAGTTACAATCCGGGAAAAGAGGAATTCGTGAGTCAAGTGGTGAATTTGGTGTTGCATAACAGCAACCATCTGGAAGAGTCAAAATATCTGAAATTTAGTTTTTAAGAAACAGAGTTTCTTAAAAATTCCATTCGACAACAAACCTTTTTTAAGACTTTAGATATGGGTACGACAATCCAAACATCAAGTAAAGACCGCCTCGAAAAAGCATGGCAAGCCCTTCAAGCGGCTCAAGATTTACAGGAGGACCGCATCCGGTTTGGCCTGGATCATGTTAATCTTTATGTCGAGGATGTAGAAGGGGATTGGCTAGAAACCTGGGGAGAAGGGCCGGAGTGGCAGCATCCGGTGAATTTGGGAAAGTGGTTTCAGGAACACTTTGAACCAGGATGGCAGGCGATCGATGAAGTCTTTTGTCCGGAAGAAGATTCCTTGACATTAATCCGGGAAACCGCTGGGGTCAAACGGGCTAAAACGTTGCAATTAGGCCATCAAAATAGCCAGCATCACCCGATCGCCTTGATTGTGACGATTAAGGCTGAATCTCACGGAGAAACCGGGGTATTAGTTCAGGTTTATCCCACGGGGGATCGCCCGGAATTACCCGCCGGTTTACAACTGGCGTTACTCTCTCACCACGGCGATCGCCTTCATGAGGTGGTAGCGCGCAATGCTGACTCCGGACTACAAATGGAGTTAAGCGGACAACCGGGAGAACGCTATAGCATTCAGGTTACCTTAGAGCGCGATCGGGTCACGGAAGA
>CAYUEH010000380.1:0-5742 GCA_964442465.1 uncultured Laspinema sp.
TAAAACCCAGGTGGCGATCGCTCTTTCTCCGGGCTAAATTGTAGCTAAATTCTGCTCTGATGTTCCGTTGCCACAGACTCATCCCGATTAGCGGTTCCCGGTTCAATATTTCCTCGGGACTTCTTCGGTTCCAGGTCGAGTCGTCTGCATTGCTCTCAAGTGCGATCGCCCCTGTCAAATCTATGCTGATATCGGATAAAAGCATCTTCCACTTCGGTTTCGGTCAGAATTAAATACTGAGCAATATCTGGAAAACTTTTCCCCAGTTCCCACATTTTCCCCACCACATCTTCTATCGTATTCTCCGTAATTTCTCGTAATTTTGCCAATTCTTTCTCTCGTTTCATAACTCGCTCACCTTTGTTATTTCAATAAGTTGACTCAATCAAGGTTCATAATTCTGCTCTGCCTATAATCAACCTTCATTAATGGGAGACGTTTAGATCTACCCACTGTCTAATGCTCGCAAAAATTAGTCAACCAGAATAGAACACTTAATATTTAACTTAATTCTTGAAACATCCCAATACAATCACCACAAGACCATTATTAACAGATTGTTTTTCCCTAAAATAATCTATCGGAACTTGAATTTTATTCAAAATCAATTCTGGTTTGATGAGATTTTTTGATGAATGTTGCTGCCTCTTGATTGAAGCAAATCAATCATGCTATTTAAACCCATTCCAATTCTATATAACCCTCAGGCCAAGCCGATGGTTTTAGATTTAAATCTCATTGTCTATTTTCATGATTGGAAATTGAATCCAAACCCTATCGCAATTCTTGCAGTATTTGTACTCTCCCCCCTAGAACCTCTCCCTTGAAGGGCCGCGAACGCTTGGGGGCCGCCGCCCTCTTCCACAACGGCACCTCATGACTGCTATAGACAACTGTTTCAATTATTCTGCATTAAGTTAGATTCTCGGGAAAATTGGCCTTAGTTTTAGGTCATTATTTTTATTTTTACAAAGTAATTTTGGCATGGGGCTTGGATTTAAATTTCCTTGATCTGGCAAAGGTCAACTCTAAAAAAGAGGAGCAAGCCAACTTAACCGCCCCATGCTTTTGTGAGCTACAAATTGGCTAGAGGAGGGACGGACTTTAAACCGGCGATCGCAGACAGGTGAAGGATGACTTCTAAAACCTTATTCCCCGAGATTAAGACCAATTATCAGATTGCAATTCATGACTTCCCTTGAAGCAGATTTGTTCTCGATTCAAGAGAAATCATCAATTATGACCCCTAACTCGTCGCCCTTAAACTCTTTAAGGATCAACCGATTGAGGGGTTCCCTGATTTGAGATTTGATAGAGGCGGCAGATCGACTTTCCCGGATGTTGAGGGCGTCGGATCCCGATTCAACCCAGTCATCCGGAGGCAACTCCAGGGTGTTGATTTGAACGGGATGGATCCGAGGGCTTCTTGGCACCCTACATTTGGCACCCTAGATATAGATTGGCTCAGTCAGTCCCGCGCAGGACAAACCATCGAGGCTTAGAACCTAATTAGCGGCTAATTCGCATTGGTTTTGTGAGATACCTCCGTTCCTCTTCCCTCTAAGGGATTTCCATAAAAAAAGTGGGGCATTAAAAGTTTTCCAGAATTGGAAAAGCCGATTGGCGTTTCCAAGGGGGGGGAAGGGAGATCTCTGATAGAAGATTTTATGTTTTGGAGTTCCCTAACTCTTCGGACGTCCTAGGCCCCACTTTCCGGGTAGCTACTTTAGTGATACCCAGAGAAAGTCAGATCCATCCTCTTCAGCTTGGGATTCTTTAAGTTTGACTTTCCGCATCTATCCATTGGCATAGATATTTCTGAGAATCTGAAAGGAGTGGTGGTTTCGACCCGGGGGCTAAGGCTTATGGCTATTCCCTAAACTCCTGCTGGTCTAGGTTTAAGCCGGTTTCACCGACTCACGTTCCCCTGGAATTTCCCAGGATTTCAGAGACTCAGACTGCTTAAATCGTTAAGTATATTTGCTCAATTTGGACAAAAATAAAAAAACTTAACATTTCGTAATGATTTTGGGGACAAAGGCAGTGTATAAAGGTAACCTGAAGGGGTTGAGAAACGAAAAAAGTTAACCTGAATATTGATTAAAGAGGGTTTTCAAGTTTCTCATACTTCTGCTAATATTTTCTAAGATTTCTCGAAAGCGGGTGAGGAAGCCCCAGTAGGGGCCAGTCACTAACTTCGAGTCCAGCTTTAACATAAACAAACGAATTGTTGTAGTGTTGTAGCTGGGGTTAGTCGGAACCTAACAAGCTATTTAGCTTGAGCGGGATCAACTAAACTTGATTGAAGCCCAAAGCAAGCCAATAAATAAAGGAGATTGAGTACATGCTAGACGCATTTGCAAAAGTTGTTTCGCAAGCAGACGCACGTGGCGAATTCCTGAGCACCGCCCAATTGGATGCTCTGACCAACATGGTCAAAGAAGGTAACAAGCGCTTGGATACCGTTAACCGGATCACCAGCAACGCTTCTCAAATCGTTTCTGAAGCCGCTCGTTCTCTGTTTTCTGAGCAACCCCAGCTGATCCAACCCGGTGGAAATGCTTACACCAACCGTCGGATGGCAGCTTGCTTACGCGACATGGAAATCATCCTGCGCTACGTCACCTACGCAGTCATCGCCGGTGATGCCAGCGTGTTAGACGATCGCTGCTTGAATGGTCTTCGTGAAACCTACCAAGCCCTGGGTGTTCCCGGTGGTTCTGTTGCCACTGGCGTTCAAAAAATGAAAGATGCTGCTATCCGCATCGCCAACGATCCCGCAGGTATCACTCCTGGTGATTGCAGCGCTTTGATGTCTGAAATTGCTGGCTACTTCGATCGCGCAGCTTCTGCGGTTTCCTAGTCTAATATTCCGACTAAAAACCCAAACTTTTCTGTTTAAGGATCAAGCCATTGCGCCTTATCCTTAAAACCCAAAAACCAAAGAACGAAAAATTAGTACAACCCTAGGGAGATACTGCAACGATGAAAACCCCAATTACTGAAGCAATTTCTTCTGCTGACGCTCAAGGCCGTTTCCTGGGCAACTCCGAACTGCAAGCTGTTGATGGTCGCTTCAAGCGCGCTCAAGCCAGCATGGAAGCCGCTCGTGCTTTAACCGGCAACGCCCAACGCTTGATCGATGGCGCTGCACAAGCTGTCTACAACAAGTTCCCCTACACCACCTCGATGCAGGGACCGAACTATGCTTCCACCGAAACCGGCAAGCAAAAGTGCTCTCGTGATATCAGCTACTACCTCCGCATGGTCACCTACTGCTTAGTTGCAGGCGGCACCGGCCCTATGGATGAGTACCTGATTGCTGGTTTGGATGAAATCAACAGCACCTTTGATTTATCTCCCAGCTGGTACGTTGAAGCTCTCAAGTACATCAAGAGCAATCATGGCCTCAGCGGACAAGCTGCTGTTGAAGCTAACACCTACATCGACTACGCAATCAACGCCCTGAGCTAATTGATGCAGTCTTAACTCGCATCGGTCTGATTGCTTAGAACGGTAAAAGGTAAGATGTCCGGGGAGGTAGGCGGGTGCTGGCAGCAGCGTCGTATCTGTTTACCTGTCCGGGCATCTTTGTATGTATTTAAGCTGAAAAACCCCTTAATTACCGATCGCAGCATCAAGATTTTGGATGGTCTTAAAGAAAAGCACATCTAAAATCACAACAGTAAAAACTTTTTTTTGGGAGATTGTTTAGATGGCAATTACAACAGCAGCATCCCGTTTGGGAACGACCCCCTATGAAGATACAGGCCGGGTAGAACTGCGTCAAAATAGCAGTGAAGAAGATATCGAAGCAGTGATTCGCAGCGTTTACCGTCAGGTACTCGGGAACGATTATGTGATGAAATCCCAGCGCCTAAACAGTGCGGAATCGCTGCTGAAAAATGGCAAAATGACCGTGCGCGATTTCGTCCGCGCCGTGGCTAAATCGGAACTTTACAAAGAAAAGTTTCTTTACCCCAATTTCCAAACCCGAGTCATCGAACTCAATTATAAACATCTGTTGGGACGCGCTCCTTATGATGAATCCGAGGTGATTTACCACCTCGATCTGTATGAAACCCACGGGTTTGATGCAGAAATCGATTCTTACATCGATTCCCCGGAATATGAAAGCAACTTTGGGGACAATATCGTACCCTACTATCGGGGATTTGCGACCCAAAATGGTCAAAAAACCGTCGGGTTTAACCGGATGTTCCGCCTCTATCGCGGTTATGCCAACAGCGATCGCGCTCAACTCGAAGGCACCAAATCTCGGTTGATTCGCGAACTGAGCAAAAATCAAACCAATACGATTGTTGCTCCCTCCGGTGGTTCTGAAGGCTGGTCCTACCGTCCTTCTCTCGATTCTGCTCCCGCAACCTGCCTCGGTGGTGCGTTTGTTGGGTTTGGAAAAGATGGCGGAGTGTACCGCATCGAAGTCACCGGACTCCGCAAAACCGGCGTCCGTCGCAGTTGCCAAACCTACATCGTTCCTTTCGAGAGCTTATCTACGAAAATTCAACAAATCGTGAAGCAAGGCGGAAAAATCGCCAGTATCACGACTGCCTAATTTAGGATAAAGTCTCAAACCAGCCCACAGGACGCAAACTGCCATGAGCGCTACCGGATTAATTCCTCGGAAATATTTCCCAGGGCACGGGTGAAATATTCCGGATTAAACCCGGGACAAGCATCATGGCGATCGCCTGTGGGTTAACCCAGTCAATCTACACCAAAGGAGCTAGTCAAATCAAATGTTAGGTCAAGTTGCAGGCTTCAATCAATCCAATACCAACGCAGGAAACCGTTTCTTTCGGTATGAAGTAACCGGATTGCGTCAAAACGAAGAAAGCGATCAGAGCAACTACTCGATCCGTAAGAGTGGAAGTGTTTTTATGACAGTTCCCTACAACCGCATGAACGAAGAAATGCAGCGGATTACCCGTCTGGGTGGAAAAATTGTCAGCATTCACCCCCTGAATGTTCAAATTGAGCAACCGACTCATGAAGGAGAGGGTGAATAGGTTAGAGATTCTAACCTGTTAGCCCAACCCGGTTTTTAACTCATGTGGGACAACTTGTCAGGCTCACCGGCCCCTAATGCAGGGGACGGTGAGACTTTAACTGTAGAAGTGGCGATCGCCAATTTGCGCCACGAAGACTTGAGCTTGCGCTACTACGCCGCTTGGTGGATTGGCCGATTTGGAGTTCGCGAACCCGAGGCGATCGATGCCTTGCTGGATTTGCTATCCGAAGAGGGAGATAAAACCGAGGCGGGGGGATTCCCCCTGCGCCGCAATGCCGCCCGCGCACTCGGCAAAGTCGGGGACGATCGCGCCGTTCCTGCCCTGATTGACTGCCTAGACTGCTCCGATTATTATGTCCGGGAAGCGGCAGCCGAAAGTTTGGAACGACTCGGCGATCGCAGCGCCATTCCTGCCCTGATGCAATTACTCGCCGGGGGCCTCACCGCAGCGGTCCAGGTGCCGGGAAAACCCCACCTCACCCAACCCTACGATACGATTTTAGAAGCCTTGGGAACCCTGCAAGCCACCGAAGCCATTCCCCTGATTCAACCCTTTCTGGATCATTCCTTTCCTCGGGTGCAATATTCTGCCGCCCGGGCGATGTATCAACTCACCGGGGAAAGACGATATGCAGAACGGTTAATCCAAGCCTTGCAGGGAAAAGATTTGCAACTGCGGCGATCGGCTTTATTAGATTTGGGGGCGATCG
>CAYUEH010000381.1:0-5586 GCA_964442465.1 uncultured Laspinema sp.
CCCCCTACCCCCCTTTGAAAGGGGGGGGGCGAGGGACTTCTAGCTCCCCTTCTCCTCTTGGGAGAAGGGGTTGGGGGATGAGGGTTCAGTGGATACATTCGCATCATTGAGATGCACCCGGAATTTGGGTTGATGTTTTATTGTAGCGATTGGTTTAGGGTTGCGTGACTAATAAGGTGACGGCATAGGCGGCGATGCCTTCTTCTCGTCCGACGGGGCCTAGTTTTTCGTTGGTGGTGGCCTTAATTCCGATGCGATCGCCTTCGATGTTCAAGACTTGAGCAAGGCGATCGCGCATGGCAGAAATATGGGGTTTTAATTTGGGGCGTTCGGCGACAACGACGGAATCAATATTCCCCACTTCCCAACCCCGTTCTCGAATCAGGTGATGCACTTGCTCTAACAATTTTAAACTATCTGCCCCCGCCCATTGGGGGTCACTGGGGGGAAAGTACAATCCAATATCTCCTAAACTCAAGGCCCCAAGCATAGCATCCATTATCGCATGAGTCAGCACATCCGCATCGCTATGACCGAGTAATCCCAACTCATGGGGAATCCGGATGCCCCCGAGAATTAACGGGCGATCGCTCACGAGTTGGTGGATGTCATAACCGTTGCCAATCCGAATGTTCATCTGCTGGTTGTCTGGTATTAGGGTCAATTCACTTTACCAGATTTCTACCCCAGTTTCTAGCCCTCAAGTGAGAAACCGGGTTTCTGCCCAAAATTCCGCCACCTTACCCCAAATCATCGAAAGTTAGTAGGGTGGGCACTGCCCACCGGAATTAAGGTGGGCAGTGCCCACCCTACAATTTCTGAGGTTGTGGTCCGATCTTAAAGTCCTCACTTACTATAATTTTTGAGGGGAATTACGGTTTTGATTGACGCCGCTGACGAGCTTTCATCTGAGTCAACCCCAAATCACTGCGGAGGTGATCCAGGTCCAAATCCACTGGATCCACGGGGGCGGGTTTGACTGGGGATGGGGGAGGAGGAGTCTTGCGCCGTGATTTTCGTCGTTGCTGCGCCCAAGATTCATAGCGATAGAGACAAGTGGCGATCGCAAACCAGACCATTGCCATCCCAGAGGAGAGATTCTGACTCACACGAGATGCAGTATGACGCCCAAACACCCCAGCTAACTCTGGAGTGAACGAGTCACCCAAAACCGCTGAAAGTATAGAAAAGACCAAAACCAGGGTTCCTCCAGTGACTAGGATGGAGAGGAGGATCGCGACGAAGAGAGAGACAAATAGCACAATTAATCCATTGATGCCTTCGCGCCAACTGTACCCGCGCAACTGCACCCAAGGAATGGGTTGACCCTGCGATCGGCAACGCATCCATTCCAGCAGGCGGTAAGGATAGGCGATTCCCAAAAACAGAACCACGGGAAAAAATAAGGGAAAAGGCTGGCATAAGCGCACAAAGACAAGAGCAACCCCAGCGAGAAAAGCGGTTTTTAAACCTGAAATTAGCCAAATCATGGTGTTTAATCCCGTTGCTGGGATTGAGTAGATGGGAAAGAATTATTTTACCAACATAGGTCACCGCAACGGCTGACAACTTCCGATGAACTTTATAGAAAGCCTGAGTTTAGCGCGGGGAAAATTTAGTCTAAATTAACTAGATTTAACTTGTTTCTTTGCTCCTTCATTTCTACAATGATTTGCAGCTTTTGCATAAACTCATCGGTTAATTGGGAAAAGGCTTTTGCCCCAATGGAGGTGGGATGAGTTAGGAAAACCGGGAGGAAACTATCTACGGCTTTAGAGACATTGACATCCATTGGGATTCTAGTTTTAAAAATTTTGGTCTCTCCAAAATCATCATGGACCCGGCGCATGACTTGCCGGTAATATCTCCCGGTGAGTACATTCCCCGACATACTAAACACAATTCCAACCATGTCTAAGTCCAGGGGATTTTCGTTTTTATAAACTTCTCGGAGTTGGTTAATGCGTCTTTCTAACAACTGAATTCCAATCAGAGATAGGGGCTCGGGTTTAGCCGGGAGAAGATAATAGTCACTGGCAACTAAGGCGCTGCGGGTCAATAGGTTGTAACCGGGGGCGCAGTCTAGGATGATGAAATCATAATCTTTCATCACGGGGTCCAAAATTCCTCGGACTAAAATTTGCTCTAATTTAGTCCAAACTTCTTCAAAGTTATCTTTGCCGAGGCGTAAGGCTTTTTTATGCAATACTTCCGAGACCATGAAATCATCATAAATTTCTAAATCTCCAGGGAGTAAATCTAATCCTTTAACGGTGCCAATATAGGGTTTAATAATATCTTGAATCGGTAATGATTTTTGGTCAATGGGTTGAATAAAATCATTGACTAAATGCTTTAAGGTGCGTTTTTCTTTTCGCAGTTTAGAAAAGTCATGGGGAGAAACTAAACTGAGGGTGGCGCTAATTTGAGTATCCAGGTCTACGACTAACACTCGTTTCTGATAGTCTTTGGCTAAACAGGCGGCTAGGTTAACGGTTAGAGTGGTTTTTCCGACGCCCCCTTTCATATTGATGGTTGAAATAATGTATGCCATGCCGTGAGTTCTCCTGAGTTTGATGCACGCTAGGACTAATCAGCCCCCTCGGTTGTCCCCGTTTATTATAGGGGGTGATGGGTCGAATCCTGTGGGGGTTTTACCCCTTACTGGATGTTTTTCCGCAAGGCACCACCGATCGCCCTGGGGTCCTGAAATTAAGAGCAATCTCCAATATCAAGCTGCTCTCCCCCGATTCCTTAAAAAATTCTAAAAATGATAGCATATCCAGTTTTAATTAAACTTTCAGGGCGGGCGATCGCCCGTTCACCCTAAGCCGATCTGTTGATGCTCCAATTCTGGCAAATATTCAATCCTTAACTTGCAATTTTTGGGAGAAGTTTCGGCGGCCTATAAATCAAAGCCGCCCCAAAATAGGGCGGAACAGAATCATCGGTTATCCCGCCTGACGAGATGCCTGGTTGATCCTATCCTCCGCCGTCGTCTTGTAGCGCATCAGCCTAGACTGCTGCTTAATTCGCCCGGACATACTGGCGTGCTGGAGGGTCATAAAGGCATTCAAGTCTTCTAAATCATACTTGGCACTGAGCAGATCTCTAAGCTGGTCCTCGGCTTCCACAGTCAGATAACCCATTGCCAAGGCTTGTTGCACGATGTCCCGGATGCGAATCATAGTCAGGTTCCCTCTTGTTTTCTTTGATGAATTTAGTATCGCCTTTTGCTCAAAGCTTCTCAGTGACGAGCATTTCCTGATTTCTGTGATGTTTCCTCCCCTGGATAGTGAGGCATTTTCCCGTTTTCAGGTGACGAAACCAAACCGGTGAAGTGATTCCGATCGCAACCCAATCGTTTGTCACCCTTCGATCGACCCAGATTTCTTCATCCCTAAGAAGGAGATTCCCTGGGGTCTAGGACCCTCACCGGGACGAGGTGGACATCTGGGTTCAGACCCAGATCCTACTCAAATCAAGGGTTTATAGGCGATCGCACCGCCCCCCTCAAACTCCCTAAACCCGTAAAAAAGCAGACGAGTTGTCCCCAGTTCTGCTACAATCAATTTAGCCTTGGGGCTGTGGCTCAGTTGGATAGAGCAAGCGCCTCCTGAAACATCGGGCACCTTGGAGGAAACTCCAGGAGTGAATGTGGTCAAATTCAAGAAAGCCTAAGTCTGTATGCAGCTTTTTTCCAATCAAAGCCCAGACACAGATACGGTAATCTTGAGCCAAGCCTTTGAATGGCTAAACAACAACAGGCATCGGAAAGAATTGACGTTTGATCCGGTCCCCGTCTGATTCTAGCTGTCAAAGGAAGGTGCAGAGACTGGTTTGAGCGAGCCATTAGAGATGGACTTCCATGTCACATCCAAAGTAGAGCAACGAGGCGTTTTAGTGGGGATGTTATTGGGTCAGGGAAAAAGAAATCAAAATAATTTCTATATTTCCCATCGAGCCACCCAAGAGAATTACGTTTTGTTTAAAAAACAACTTCTCGAACAAATCACCCAACAGCCGGTTAGCATCCGACCTCGAACCACCCACCGGGGAGAGCAACTCCTCTGTTTAGAACCGAAGTTGATTCCCTTAACTCGGGTCTTGGTGAAGAAACTCTATTGCGGCGGGATTAAAACCGTCACCCCTAAGTTTCTGAACCTCTTAACCCCTGCTGGAATCGCCTTATGGTTTTTAGACCGAGGGTCCAAGTCCTTTAAAAAAAGGCATGGGAAAATTCACGCCCTAGAACTATATCTAAACACTGACCTCTCCGAAGCGGAAAATGAAATCATTATTGATTATTTTTCGGAAATTTGGGGATTTAAGTGGGGCCTGAGTAAAACGGCGGATGCTTATCGATTAAAAATGGGAACTCAAGAGGGAAAACGATTTCTCGCTTTCATCACCCCTTACGTCCCGGACAGTCTACGCTATAAAGTACAACCCTCCTCAAACGTAACGGCCACCACCTACGGACCTCAAGTCTAAGGTGAAGGAATAGTCCAGAGAGTGAAGAAACTCACACAAATCTGAAGCGCTAGGTCGCCGGTTCAAATCCGGCCAGTCCCGTTCTCTGTTAGTCTATAGTACGAAAACTTGCACCCGGTTCGTGGATCACGAACTTGGGTGGCTCGTTCGGTGACTACTCAATCAATAGTTGGTAACTTGCGATATGTTGTTGAAGATCTGTCTGAAAGGAAGACTTCACGGGAGTGCAAAAACCTGGCAGTCCCGAGGCAGATCTTGGGTATGGCTGCTTTTGGGATTGTCCCTGGTAGGCGCGATCGCCTACAAACAAATCAGAAACTATATTGATACCCCCCAAGCCATGCTAGTCTTGGGGGGGGCCTTAGAGCGAGAAGAATTTGCGGCAGAATTTGCCCGAAAAAATCCCCATTTACAAGTTTGGGTCTCTGGAGGCAGCAATCAAGAATATGCGGAATGGGTCTTTTCCAAAGCCGGGATTGACCTAGAACGAGTGCATTTAGACTATCAAGCCCAGGATACGGTCACCAATTTCACCACCCTCGTTGACCAATTAAAATCCCAGGGGATCGAGAGTGTGTATTTGATTACCTCCGATGATCATATGCGCCGCGCTCAAGTGATTGGGGAGATTGTCTTAGGGAGTCGGGGGATTACGTTCAAGCCCCTACCCGTCCCCTCGGGGCGATCGCCGGAACCCATCGAAAAAGCCATTCGCGATGGAGCCCGAGCCATTTTGTGGCTCACCACCGGCTACACCGGGGCCAGTTTTGCCCCATCCCAGGGGGAAGAGGATTAGGGGAGATGGGGAGGATGGGGGAGATGGGGAGGATTGGGAAGATGTTTGTAGTAACGACTTCAGTCGTTTCCGCGTTACTTGGCTTCAGCCCAGTAACGCACCCCTCTCCGGATCCTCCACTTCTGAAATAGGCTCTTAATCCGATCATGGTGTCTGTCACGGCTTCAGCGAGGGAACGACAGCAAGTCGTTACTACGAACGGGGGAGAACGACAGCAAGTCGTTACTACGAACTAAGAGAAGAGAACGACAGCAAGTCGTTACTACGAACTAAGAGAAGAGAACGACAGCAAGTCG
>CAYUEH010000382.1:0-5727 GCA_964442465.1 uncultured Laspinema sp.
GGGGGATAATCAGGGGGGGAAAGGGGGATCAATCCGGATTTTTGCAAGAGGTCTATTGAGTCTTGAGTTTCAACCCAAAATCGATTTGAATAGCGAGGTAGGCGAGCGTGATGACCCCCGATCAAATAGGGTTAGTGTTAGTAATTGACGATTCCTCCACTAACCGAGAATTGCTTTATGATATTTTGACTGAAGTGGGCTATAATGTCCTCTTGGCCAAACAAGGGACCCAAGGAATTGAACTCGCCCAAACTCATCCAGTTGATTTAATTTTACTGGATATTATCATGCCAGAACTGGATGGCTTCCAAACTTGCCAGATCCTGCAAGCTGCTCCCGAAACCCATGATATTCCGATTATTTTCATGACCGGCATTTCTGATAATTTAGAAAAGGCCAAAGGATTAGGACTCGGGGCCGTTGATTATATTACCAAACCTTTCTATCCAGATGAAATCTTAGCTCGCATTAAAATTCATATTAAATTACGTCGGTTAACCCTAGAATTAATCCATGAAAAACAATCCCTTGAACAACGAGTTGAAGAAAGAACTGCCGAACTCTCTCAAATCTTGGCCGAACTCCAAAAAGCTCAACTCCAATTGGTCCGGGGGGAAAAACTCTCTTCCATCGGCCAATTAGTGGCGGGGGTGGCCCATGAAATTAAAAATCCCCTGGGGTTTATTGCCGGGAATATTGATATCGCGACCGAAGGAGTTTATCATTTAATTGAATATCTAGAACTGTATCGATCACAGTTTCCGAATAGCGGGGAAGAAATTCAACGCAAAGGACTAGAAATTGATATTGATTATTTGTTACAAGATTTACCCAAAATGCTGGCTTCCATGAAGGTGGGAACCGATCGCATTTCTAACCTCAGCACGTCCCTGGGAACCTTTTGCCGTTCTGATACCACGGTTAAAGTCTTGGCAGATCTTCATGAAGGACTCGATAGCACCTTGATGATTTTACAGCATCGGCTCAAAGCTACTCCGAACCGCCCAGAGATAAAAGTGGTTAAAAACTATGGGGAAATTCCTCGGTTGCGCTGCTATCTCGGTCAGCTTAATCAAGTGTTTATGAATATTATTGCCAATGCCATTGATGCCTTAGAAGAGGGCCTCGGAAATGCTGTTTTGCCTCCAGATTTAGCGCCACAAATCACAATCGATACCAACATCAGTGCCGATGGTCAACAGATTGTGATTCAAATTTCTGATAATGGTCAGGGAATGACTCCGGAAGTGAAATCCCAAATTTTTGATTACTTATTTACTACCAAACCTGTGGGAAAAGGGACAGGTTTAGGGCTATCTATTTCCCTTCAAATTGTTAAAGAAGCTCATCATGGCAATTTGACCTGCTATTCTGAATTAGGGGTGGGAACTATATTTGAAATCCAGATTCCCCTAGATGAACCCGAGGCGATCGCCTGCTGATGGAGTGGGTTTGCAATCCCAACTCTACCCGATTTTATGACCCTTTTCCCGTCAGCCAATAGGTGAGCATTTCTCCTTTACCTCGAATCGCAACCGTTCCCCGTTCCGTGAATAAATAGTTGCTTTTTAATCGCTGGTATGTCTCGGCAGTGACTTGAATTTGACCGGGTAATCCTTGAGATTCCATTCGTGAGGCAATATTGACCGCATCTCCCCAGAGATCGTAAATAAACTTCGTAGTCCCAATCACCCCAGCGACGACAGGACCCGTGGCAATCCCGCAGCGGATTTGAAACGGTTCGCCGGTTTGGGTTTGAAATTGCCCGATCGCCTGCTGCATATCCAATGCCATCTGTGCGATCGCCTCGGCATGATTGTTTTGGGGGATGGGGACGCCACCGACTACCATATAGGAATCTCCAATGGTTTTAATTTTTTCTAATCCATGTTGGGTGGCGAGTTCATCAAATTGAGAAAAAATTTGATTCAGTAAAGCGACTAATTCTGATGCTGACATTTTAGCAGATAGGGGCGTAAATCCGACAATATCCGCAAATAAAATACTCGCTTCATCAAAGTGTTCGGCGATCGCACTGGAGCTTTCTTTTAACTGCGCGGCGATCGCCTTCGGTAAAATATTCAGCAATAATCGCTCCGATTTCTCCCGTTCTAACCGCAACAACGCATTCTGTTCTTCTAATTCTTGTTGCAAGCGACAAATTTTTAAATGATTTTCAACCCGGGCCAAAACTTCTTCAAATTGAAACGGTTTCGTGATATAATCCACCGCGCCCACTTTAAACGCTTTGACCTTATCCAACACATCGTCAAGGGCACTTAAAAAAATCACCGGAATATCCCGAGTTTTTTCTTCATTTTTTAATTGTTCACAGACCTGATATCCATTAATATCGGGCATATTAATATCCAGCAAAATCAGGTCCGGTGGCGAAGCCTGTACCCCCATTAAAGCCATTTGACCGTTCAATGCTTTACGCACCTTATATCCAGAATCGGTCAACATCTTGGAGAGCAGATTCACATTGTCCAGGGTATCATCAACCACTAAAATTTTGCAGTTGGGTTCATGAATAGATTGGCTAGTCATTGGTTTGAATTAACTCAATAATTTTATCAAATCGCAGTTGAGTCACCAAATGGGTGAGGGTAGTTGCTAAGGCTGTATGGGAGTCAGGAATTTGGGTAATTAAGGTGGCGATCGCCTCATCATCCAATTCACTCGCCGCTTGATAGAGTTGGGTTTTCCACTCCGTCGGCATTCCTTGCAAACATTCAGTTACCGTCAAGCAGTTCTCTGGAACCGAGGGAGAGTGACTACTCACATCCGCACCAGGAATTTCTTCATAAAGATAACTCACCCCGAGATGTTCCGCCATTTTTTGAAAAATCACATCCTCGCGAAACGGTTTACTGGCAAAATCATCACATCCTGCCTCCAAAACCATTGCCCGATTTTCTTCAAATGCGCTGGCCGTCAACCCAATAATAACCGGAAGTGGTCCATTAGTCATCCGTTTAATTTGCCGAGTCGCCTCATAACCATCCATCACCGGCATTTGCATATCCATCCAAATCAGATGGGGTTGCCAACTGTGGCACATCGTCACCGCATCTTCCCCATTCACCGCTTCGCGCACTTCAAACCCCAGAGGCGACAGCAGATTCCGCAGCAACAGACGACTTTCCCATTTATCCTCAACCACCAAAATCCGATACTCCGGTTGATTCGCCGCTAACCCAATCACGCGCTGACGCTGGACCTCAGTCCCCGGAGTCATGGCATCTGCCGGACTAATTTTGATATCAAATTTAAAAATTGTCCCTTTTTCTAGGGTAGAACTCACGCTAATTTTACCCCCCATTAACTGCACGAATTGACGACTAATCGGAAGTCCCAAACCCGTCCCCGATTGCGATTTTCGTCCGGTTTCACTTTGCACAAAAGGGTCAAATAAGGTATCCAGTTCTTCCGCACTAATCCCAGGTCCGGTATCTTCAATTTCACAAACCAGATAGGTGGCTGATTCTCCCTCAACCCCTTCTGTAAACAAAGATTGGGCTTCCGTCCTCACCCGGATAGCAATTCCCCCTTTATCTGTGAATTTGATGGCATTCCCCAGGAGGTTAATCAAAACTTGCCGCAATTTACTTTCGTCGGTTTTGATGAACGGAGGCAAATTGGGCGTGCGTTCAAAGATAAGCTGTAATCCTTTGGATTCAGCTTTGAGTTTAAACATTTCTTCGAGAGAGGTTAACAACCGATACAAATCAAAGCTGGTTTCATTCAGGGAAATTCGACCCGCTTCAATTTTGGACATTTCTAAGACATCATTAATCAGCGTCAGCAAATGTTCCCCCGCCCGAGAGATAATGCCGAGATAGTCTTGTTGTTGGGGTTTGAGGGTATTATCCCGGTTGAGAATTTGCGTAAAGCCAAGAATCGCATTCAGTGGGGTTCGCAATTCATGACTCATCTTAGAGAGAAATTCCCCTTTAGCTTTACTGGCAGCATCTGCCGCTTCTTTAGCTTTTTGCAGGGCTAATTCCGCTTGTTTACGCTGAGTGATATCGCTGGCTGTGCCGGTTAACCCTAAGTGTTTGCCCTGAGCGTCTTGCCGGATAATTGCATTGACGAGCAGGTAAATGGGTCTGCCATCTTTCGCGATATCTATAGTTTCATATTGAAAAATTGAATGCCCCGCCAAAATTCCATCAAAAGCTGCTTTATCTGGTATTTTATTGTCATATTCAGACGGTTTAAATTCGGAAAAGTGATGACCGATCATGTCCTCGGGCTCATACCCATAAATATTTTTAACAGCTTGGTTTACAAAGGTAAAATAACCTTGGCTATTCATGGAAAATATCATTTCCTGAGAAGTTTCTACCAAGTCGCGATACTTCCGTTCACTTTCGGCTAATGCTTCTTCCGCTAATTTGCGATCGGTGATATCTGTAATGGAGCCAACCATTCGACTCGGGTTTCCGGCTACATCCCAGAGTGCCTGACCCCGGGCTAAAATCCACTTGTAAGTACCATTTTTGCACTGTAGGCGATGTTCCGTAGCAAAATAGGGCGTTTGACCACAAAAATGCTCTTTAATCGCCTGTATGACCCAACTGTGATCATCAGGATGTATGCGATTCACCCAGGTATCTGAGTGGTTGGGAAGTTCATAATCTTCATAGCCGATGATTTCTTTCCAACGACTAGAAATGAAGGCTTCATTGGTTTTTAAATTCCAGTCCCAGATGCCATCATTGTTGCCTTGCAAGGCTAACTGCCAGCGTTCTTCACTTTTGCGTAATTCCTCTTCCGCTTGTTTGCGATCGCTGATATCAACCACTAATCCATCCCAGATAATACTGCCATCGGGTTGTTGTTCGGGGTTGGCATCTCCTTGAACCCATTTAATTTGACCGGATACGATAATTCTCCCAATAAAATGCCAGGGTTCTAAGGTTGTGGCTGAACGGGTGATGGATTCGATATGTTGCGCGCGATCGTCTGGATGGGTTAAATCCATCAATAAAGAGATGTCTTCCATCGCAGCTTCCGCTTCAACTCCATAAATCTTGCGGCAACCTGGACTGATATAGGGACAAGTAAATCTTCCATCGGGGTGCATCATAAATTGATACATCATCCCCGGGATATTGGCGGCGAGATTATAATATCGAGTATTGCTTTGTTGTAATTGTTGGGTGCGCTCTTGTACCTGTTTTTCTAACTGGCGGGAATACTCTTTTTGGGCTTGATAAAGTTGAGCATTTTCTAAGGCGATCGCTGCTTGAGAGGAGAGCAATTTGAGCAATTCCACTCGCGAGGGACTAAAGGCTCCCACAAGCAGATTATTTTCCAAGTACAGAATACCAATGAGTTTACCTTGACCTAAAATTGGCGTACATAACACAGATTTCGGCTGAGTCGCTAAAATGTAGGGGTCACTGGTAAATTGGTTATTGTGGGTGGCATCATTGAGGACAACATTTTCTTGGGTGCGACGGACATAATTAATTAAGGACAGGGGTAAAAAGGAGCTAGTTTCTACAGCGATCGCCTGTCGGACAGCCATCTCAGTTTGTTCAATATGACCCGCTGCCTCTATCACAAAATTACCATTTTGATTCAGGAGCAAATACCCCATTTGCGCTCCCGCATTTTCGAGAGCAAGACGCATCAACTTCGCCAATAAGTTGTCTAGCTGTACTTCCCCAATCAGCGCTTGAGTCGCTTGAATGACCGTATTCAAATCTAAAAATA
>CAYUEH010000383.1:0-5695 GCA_964442465.1 uncultured Laspinema sp.
TCATGAGGCTCGGTTTAAAGCCCCTCTCCCTCCTGGGGCCGCCGTCGGTTTGGGGCCGCCATCGCTGTACGCTATGGACATGGGAATCGCTATAGACTTTAACAACTTTCCGACATAATAGACCTCTTGCAAAAAAAAGGATTGATCCCCCTTTCCCCCCCTGATTATCCCCCTCCCTTCCCCCTTCCCAAAGGGGAAGCCAGAGGAATAAATATTTTATTCCCGGGGGGCTTTCAAGAATTTTGCCAGAGGTCTAATGACTGTAAAACCCTTTTCCAGAAAACTGATGGGTTGATTAAAGAAGAGGATAATATTATGCCCAAACTCTGCTTGAACGCGCCAAGACTGTTTGCCATTAGCACTGCGGTTATTAGTTCAACGGGACTACTGAGTGCAACTCAGGCCAATGCTTTAACATTTAAAGCCACAATTTACGAATCTCCCTTTCCCTTTTTAGAAAACCGTGAAATTCAATATACCCTTGCAAATGGGATGTTCGATAGGGTGGTTTCTTCCCCCATTAATACCTTTTTCACCGATGAAGATCCGCAATTTGGCCCGGAACCAACCGAACCTCTGACCCTTGTCCCCGAGGTGGTAACCAACTTTCAATGGAGTCTCGGGGGAATCTTAGAACCGGTGGAATTTGGACGGTCAATTTTTGGCATCACCGATGCCGGATTATTCCTGCAAATTTTAGACCCCAATACAGCCCCAATTTACCAAAATATTTTTATGTCCACGATCCAAGCACCGAAAGGACTGCCTTTGAATACTTGTAAAACTCAGGCTTGTGAAGGATCGGCAGACTTTGGGGGAAAAGGCGGATACGCGGGTTCTCGGATGATTCAAACCCCCGGTTATACATCCCAATCGGTTCCGGAACCCTCAGCCGCAATTGCCCTCGGTTTTGTCAGTGCATTGCTCTTGAAACGTCCCCGAAAAATTATCAAAACTCACCCTGTTGCCACTGTAAATCAACAGAAAAGGTAACGATAATAGCAAAAATGCCATTTTTGCTTAAGTGTTATTCATCGCCGATCGCCCGGTAATAAATCCCCCGACCATTGGTTCCAACAAACACTAAGCCAAACTGCTGTTTACTCGCTGCCATTACATTGGGTTGATTGCCAATGGGAATCTCCGGGTCGCCAATATCAATCCAAGTTTCTCCTAAATCCGGAGACCAAAAAATACTCTCCGGTTGATTCACAACTTTGCCATATAAATATAGAGCCGGAACGTCTTGTCCCTGGGCGGCTTTTCCAAAGGCAAATAAATAAGCGAATTCTACCCCAACCACTTTGGAAAAACTCTGTCCTCCATCGGGTGATCGATGTAATCCTTCCTGGTCCAAACTGACCCAAACTTCTCCCTCAACTCCCGGCATGGTTTTCAGAAAATGCCAGTCCGATTTGGGTAAGGTTTGATTAGCGGGAGTAAAGGATAATCCGCCATCTTGACTCTGGTAAACCCTGCCGTCATGGTAATAATAAAATCGGTTACCATTCACCGTATCAGCCGCCAAAGGTTGAGACCATTTCCAAGGACCTTTCATGCTATCCGGTAAGCCTTTAATTCCTTGCCAGGACCGCCCATTATCTTGAGTCTGGATGCCTTGGTTTTCGCTGAGGGTTACCACAAATTGCTGGGGATTGGTAGCTGAAACTGCAACCCGCATGGGCATCATTTCTTCGGGAAATTGGGGGAATCTTTGCCAAGTTAACCCACCATCGGTGGAGGTGGCCCCGCCATAGCGCGAGTTCCACCGATCGCCTCCGACTCGGACTAAATGTTCAGGAGATTGGGCCGCATAATCTAGGCTATAAGTCTCTTGAAAAGAACCGCGATCGGTCCCAAACCGTTGGGGCGGAATCCGATCTAAATGCGAGTGATAAAATCCTTCCACATCGGCTACTGCACTTAAGAGTAATGCACCCGTCGGGGGAGAGATAAGGTCAAAAGTGACAACCTGTTCATGACCTTGGGTGTAGTTGGTCCAAACGGGTCGATTGTCATGAAAATTGTCCGTTTTCCAGACTCCATACCAGTCCGATAACCAGACTCGACCCGAAACGATGGGGTCAAATTCTAATGCCGACAAATGATTACTAAAATAATCATCAGGCCACCAGGGAACGGTATTATTAATCTGGGATTTTTTCTCAGTCCAAGTCATCCCGCCATCTCGGGAATGGTAAAGTTGAGTTCGGGTGGTTTCGCCATGACTGACAATCATTTCTTGGGGATTTTGGGGATGAAGACTTAACCCATTAAATGCGGGAATTTCGCCACGAATCAAGCGCCGAAAAGAGGTATTCGGGGGCGTAATATTGTGCCAGTTTTCCTGGAGATATTTGCTGACCCCTTGGGCATGGGTGACATAGAGGGTACTATCGGAGGCGACGGCTAATTTAAAGCCATGAGAGGGACTGTTGGCAAGGGGATTCCAGGTGGTTCCGCCATCGGTGGATTCATAGAGGCGATCGCCGTAAACGCTGGCATAAATTTGGTGGGCTTGGTTGGGGTCAAAAGCGATCGCCAGAATGCCAATTTTGGAGTCAGAAGGGGTGGGAAAACCGGGGACTGGGTTCCAGGTCATTCCGCCATCAAGGGAGCGCCATAAGCCATTTTGTCGGGACCCAAATAACAGCAAATTCGAGTCATGGGGACTGACGACCAGGCGATTGCCAGTCCCGCGCAGCTCTTCGTTGCCTCCCATTGGCAGGCGCAGATCCGACTGCACCCAAGTTTCACCGCGATCGCTAGACTTAAAAATTGTCCCCGGTTCGGCCCATAAATATTTGCCTGCGGCAATATACACCCGGTCGGGATGGTTGGGGTCAAGTGCTAAGGCTTCCCCGCCATAGTAACCACTTTCGGACCGAGTAAAGCGATCGCTCAGGGGTATCCACCGGGTCTCGATCGCGTCCCAGCGATAGAACCCTCCCATATCCGTGCGAATATATCCTAAGTTAGGCACTTGGGGATGGAGATAGATCCCCGTGACATATCCTCCACCACCCACTGCCACGTTATTCCACCCCGAGGGAAACTCGGTTTGTATCCCTTGGGCTGGAATCTCCTCGGGAGACTTGCAACCCGTCAGGGCGATCAATTGTAAGAGGAACATGGCTAAAAGTGCGATACTTTTTCGGGAGGACATCCCCCAGTTCCAACCCCCGGAGGATCTATTCATCGGTGAGTTCATTGCGCTCCATTTCGGGGATATTCTCCATGATTATCTTTCCACACCTGCTCCCCCAGCCAAGTTAAGTTGGTGGGATTCTCACAGCTATCGATATGATGACCTCCGCCATTATCCGTGGTGGTTAATTCAAAATCATCTCCCCCCCACCAAGCCCAAACAATCCGCCCAATATTGCGAGGGACGGCTGTATTGAACATGAACTCAACGGGAGACTTAAATTCGGCATTTTTTTCAATCCCATATTCTCCGATAATTAAGGGGATATTTTGGGCAGCAGCCCGGTCTAAATAATCGGCCATTTTGGTTTGAGAAAATTTCCACTGGTCATAAAAATGAACGCTAAACACTAAATTATTATAGGTTTTACCGTTAAAATTCATGAGCTTTTGAGACTGTCCTAAAATGGCACTTTTTTCCGCAGAAACCGATTTAGAATTCCATTCCCCCACATCCTGGCCCCAGTAATGCCCATCAATCACGATCATGTTGTCTGCGCCAACTTCATCGCGAATCACTTGAATGACTTCTTGATGAACTTTCAACCATTTATCAATATTGGCACTACTCTCATGATCTCCCGGTTCATTCATGACATTGAACCAGACATAAGGGTTATTTTTATAGGTAGTGGCTAGGTTGCGATAGAAATCTTTGAGGGTTTCTAAATCTTCTCCTTCATAGTAGGAACCCGTGCGATCATGGGCTTCTACCATCGTGACTAAACCGCGAGCGGTGTAAACGTCAATAATTTCTTCAATCGTGCCATTTTCGTCGTAGGATTCTTTACCGCCTAAGAGTCGGACATTGACGCGGACGGTGTTAAAGTTCCAACAGTCGGCGACTAAATCGACATAGCTGGGGGTATTTCCGGGCCAGCCATAATCAGGACCGTTGATATTGGTTCCTTTAATCAGAAATTCTGAGCCATCCGGGGCGTAAATTTTACTATCTCTCACTTCAAAGTTGCCTCGGTTTTGGGCCAAGCGATCGCGGTTTTCGAGGGCAAAGGACCCGATGGCGAACACCGTGGCAGATGCCGCTAATGCGATCGCAGTCCCCGCTAAAATAGAGTTTCGTATCTTTCCTTGAAACCAATGGTTAAACATTGTCACAATCCGATCAGGTTTGCAGTGGGTTTAGGCCAAATTTGGTTTGTAAAAACCTTAAATAGCGCCCGATCATGGGGCTTAATCTGGAAAGCCCCAACCGGATGTGGTGAGGGCTATTTCTCCATGTTAACGCCCGATCGCAGGCGATCGCCAAGGGCTATTTTAGGGACACCCCAATTCCGACGCTGGATGGGGAGGTTTCCCGATGGCGATCGCGTTGAATTTGCTGTTCTTGAGTCGAACCATTCAACTGGTTGCCGCGATTCTCGATCCAAGTATAAACCGAGGCGGGTAACAACCACAGAACATAAGCCGCAATTAGGGTTAACAGGGTGCGTCGGGGTTGTTCCAGGAGGATGCGCCAGTAGGTGAATAGAGCGCGATTGATTAATTCTACGGCAACTTTGCCATTTTTAACGCGGATGGCACTCCGGGCCAAATATCGCAGTTCGTAGGCGATCGCCAGATCCCACCATTGGGCGATCGCGGACGGTGCGTAGGACCGGGTTTTTTCTAACACCTGTTCCCAACTTTCCATCTGCTTCAGATAATTCGCCGAAAGACCTCCCGTATTCACCCGGTATAAAGTGAGCGCTTCGGGAATTCCCTCAAATTTCCAGTCCGTGGTTAACGCAATTCTTAACCAACATTCAATATCTTCTGACTGCCGAAATTCTTCATCAAAGTAAAACGTTTCCAAGGTCCCGTAACGGTTTGCTTCAAACTCAATCGCCTCAAACACCTCACGTCGAATCACGGGAGTTGAACCATTCCCCAAAGGACTGCCGCGCAACAAACAAGGCACATCAATATCGGTTAATTGGGGCATCAAATAAGTGCCAGTGGGATTGCCCGATTCGTCAATTAAAGCCGAACGACTGAAACTAACTCCCACATCTAAGGCCGAGTCGAGATGTTCAATATGTTTCGCCAGTTTATCCGGTTCCCACAAATCATCGCTATCTAAAAAGGCTAAATAGTCGCCTTGAGCGTGACGAATGCCGGTATTTCTCGCGCCAGCTAATCCCCGATTGGCTTGGTGAATAATTTTAATTCTGGGGTCATCAAACTGTTGTTGACAAATTTCTATACTCCGGTCCGGTGAGCCATCATCCACGATTAAGACTTCAAAATGGGGATAGGTTTGAGCCAAAACTGAGCGAAGGGTTTCAGCAATATATTGCTCGACATTATAAACAGGAACAATCACAGAAACAAATTTCATCGGTTGAATCTCCTCATGTAAAAAATGAATGCATAAAGTTGACTAAATGTTTTCAGCCATATAGGCTTAAACATTCTCTACCGGAACCACCACCTAAACTATAGCAGTCCTAAATCAGTTGTGGAAGACCCTCACCCCCAACCCCTCTCC
>CAYUEH010000384.1:0-5694 GCA_964442465.1 uncultured Laspinema sp.
TTTTGCTCGGGACGGGGCGATCGCGCGTCACGCACTCTTGGCAGCTTAAACCCTTGCTCTTAGACTGGAGGCAGAGCCACATCACGAGGAGAACACTGCTCTCCCTCTGTGCCTCTCTACCTCTGTGCCTCTCTCCCTCTAGGTAGAAATCCGGACCAAAAGTGATCGCAACTGGGGGGTTGACATCGGGTTTGAGCTTTGTTAGGTTTAGTCTATCTAGGACTACATTCAATTGACTCATCAATTCTCATCATCATGTTAAACCGCAGCCCCTTCTTTTATTTTTGGTTTATCTTGGTTCACCGGCAGTGAATCCATTTTGACATGGAAACCGCTGGTGAACCGCAGAAGCAACGCTGCGGTTTTTTGTTGGTTTGAAGGACTATAGGGGTAGAACCCTCACCCCAAACCCCTCTCCCTCGGAGGGAGAGGGGCTTTAAAGACTACATCCGTTACACAGGAAAAAGGCGATCGCCATGACATCCCATCTCCCTAACTGGTTTTTTGGCTTCTACTTTTGGCTCCCAAAGAGTTCTGGGTAGGTTTTGTCATGATGCCAAATCGCCTCCGCCCGGAACTTTCAACAGGTTCCGGGCTTTTTTATCGTCCATCTTGATTATTTGTACATAAGGAGTAACCCAATGAAAAACGCCAAACTCGTCAGCAAATCTCATCCCCAGCACCAAACCGCCATTTCTATTGGCGATCGCACCACTATCGGGAACCAAGACTTATTAATTATCGGCGGTCCCTGTGCCGTGGAGAGTCTCGAACAAATGGAAACCGTCGCCCGTCACCTCGCCCATGCACCTGTGCAACTGTTACGCGGTGGCGTTTTCAAACCCCGCACCTCCCCTTACTCGTTTCAAGGCATGGGAGATGCGGGGTTAACTATTTTATCCGGGGTGCGTCAGCGCTATGGGATTCCTGTGGTGACGGAGGTGATGTCAATTAATCAAATTGAAAGCATTGTCGCTCACGCGGATCTGTTACAAGTGGGGAGTCGGAATATGCAAAATTTCGACTTGCTCAAAGCATTAGGGGAAGCGGGTAAACCCGTGTTGTTGAAGCGGGGACTGGCAGCAACCCTGGAAGAATTTGTGTTCGCGGCAGAATATATCCTGTCTCATGGGAATCCGGATGTGATTCTCTGTGAACGGGGGATCCGCAGTTTTGATTCGTTCACGCGGAATATTCTGGATTTGGGGGCAGTGGTGGCCCTGAAACAGATTACCCATTTGCCGGTGATGGTGGACCCATCTCATGCGGCAGGTAAGCGAGAATTGGTGGCAGGATTGGCAAGGGCGGCGGTGGCAGCAGGGGCTGATGGGTTGATTATAGAGTGTCATCCGGAACCGGAACAGTCGGTTTCCGATGCTAGACAGGCGCTTTCTCTTCCCGAAATGGTAGAGTTGGTCCAGAGTTTGGGCCCCGTGGCAGCGGCGGTGGGCCGTCGGGTGCGTGGGGTGGAACCTGTGCGGGAATTATCGGCAGCTTAATCGGAGTGGGAGACTCGGATGGGTTGAGGTTTGGGAAATCCGAGTCTTCCATTTCTAGATGCAAACGCCAATTCGGTGAGTGACCTTGCCGCGCCGGATGAGTTGTGGATACAATAAAAGCATCTGGGTGAATCACAAGGCCGGGGTGTCTTGGCCCCAAAGGATGGATGAGTGTCCTTGGTCCTTGGTCGTTTGTCATTTGTCGTTTGTCATTTGTCCTTGGTCGGTTGTCGTTTGACATGGGTCATTTGTCATTTGTGCTTTGTCGTTTACCAGAGAGTGGCGTAATTATTCCCTAGTCAACAGTTCCGGTTTAGAATGCGATCGCCCCGATTTGGGTGAAACAATCGTTCGGTGATCTGATCCGTTTCCCCAGTAGATCCGTTGAAGAATCCCCCTGCTCTATTTTGTTGTTCTACAGTACCCAAATTGCCACTTGTGAATTTGTGAATTACTGATCTAACCACTAAAACCCACTTATGACTGAGATATTTGGAGACTTCATTGAAGATTTGCCTACGGGAACGGAATATTTGATTTTGGGATTTTCTCCTGCTTCGATTCCCCTCAAGCAGCGCTGGAGAAACAATGGATTATCGGCAGATTTTCTGGCAGATTATTTGACTACGTTTTTTCCAAGTAATGATGCCAGTGCTTTACATCCGAATAAAAAAGCCGAAATCCAATGTGCAGTCAGCTATATTGCCAATGAACTCCTAGAAAATGCCATGAAGTTTAGTGCGGAGACTCAGGGATATCCGATTAGTATTCAACTTCACTTAAATTCTGAAAAAATTATTTTTGTTACCACTAATAGTATTTGCCGGGAAAAACTGGACGGGTTTCAGGCGTTTTTAAAGCGGTTAAGCACTGAGGACCCCCTACAACTTTACCTTGAACAACTGGAAAAAAATGCCCAAGAGGGGAGCAGTAGCTCATCGGGATTGGGTTTTCTGACCATGATCAACGACTATGACGCTAGGATCGGGTGGAAATTTCAGGATATGAACGGGGCGCAAAAAGCGATCGCCGTAACTACAATGGTACAGATCTTATTATAAACTCATTCATATCTCGATCCTCCGACCCCTATCCGATTCTATGATTGGGCCGGTTGGAGGGTTGCTCTACAGAGCGCGGCGCAAGCGATCAGAGGCGTTCATTGCGTGCAGGGCCAGTGTTGTCAATGAACTGAAGGGGTAATTCTACTGAACACTATCCCGGCATTGTCCCTTACCATTAATTAGGGAGTAATTCGGCGCGCATCCGTCAGCGTCGGCGAGCGCATCGACTAAAACCGGAGCCAAACGAGAGAGGAGGCAATCCAATCTGGGCAAACTACGGTTAGGATCGGCAAGCTGACCCTCTTACTCCTTGTACCCTTAACCCTATATCCCTTATTAACGACTTGACTACTGATGATGGAAATTAAGACTGACGATTATCGCCTGTGGTATGAGAATGAAACCTCAACTCTAAACTGCCAGGGTTCCCTGCGGTTGAATGGTATGGATGAATATGACCCAATTATTCAACTCCTCGAAAGCGCGATCGACCAAGAACCGGAGACGATGATTCTCAATTTGAAGGCCCTAGAATTTTTAAATAGCTCGGGGATCAACGTACTCTCCAAGTTTGTGATTAAGGTCCGGCAGAAAAAGAATGTGAATCTGATTGTCAAAGGGTCTAAAAACCTGCTGTGGCAGGGAAAATCATTGAAGAACTTACAGCGACTGATGCCATCTTTAGAACTGGAATGGGAATAGGGAGAGAATCCGGGGAGTGGGTCGTCTTCAGGGGTATGACACCCTTCGCCATTCCATAGGCGAGAGGGGACTGCGCTAACAAGGGTAGCTCAAGGGTCAAAGCGGCTGATTGACCTGAAGTTAAATCCCTGGCCCTCTTTCAAGTCTTGACAACTACTGTAAAGCGACCCTCAACCGGAGCTTTACCGCTAGAACTTTGATAAGACTTGAACTAGACGAGGACAACGGGATAAAAGCGGCAAATATCACGCGATCGCCAAAGGAAGAGATTAAGTCTATGTGGGAAGAGACAGTAACAAGAGAACAGCTCCTTTTGGAGGTCCAGACCCTGCGCCGGGATGTGGAAATGCTCAAGCAGGAAAAAAATGACCTGGAAATCCTACTGGAGAATACCACGGAACACTGCGATAATATTGAAGCCGAGCTGTTAAAAGCCAAAGAGGTCGCCGAAGTAGCCAGCCGTGCTAAAAGCGAGTTTTTAGCCAATATGAGCCACGAACTGAGAACCCCTTTGAATGGGATTTTAGGCTATGCCCAACTGATGTTGGAAGAGGAAGAAGACCTCACGGAACAACAACGACTTGACCTGACTAAAATTTATCAATGCGGCGAACATCTCTTAACGTTAATTGCTGATATTCTTGATATTGCTAAAATCGAGGCTTGCCGATTAGAAATCGATGCCCAGGAATTTCATTTTTCTCAATTTCTGAAGGGAATTTGCGATTTATTTGATATGCGCTCTAAACAAAAGGGGATCGAGTTTACTTATGAGCGGATTACCCCTTTACCCAGTGGTATTTACACGGATCAAAAACGATTGCGGCAAATTCTGATTAATTTATTAGGAAATGCCATTAAGTTTACCGATTCCGGTTGGGTAGCCTTTAAAGTGGGTTATGCGTTGAATGGCCAGTGGTTCAAGGGCGATCGCCCTCCGGGTTATCACTCCCTCCCCAATACCCCGGGGACAACGGAGGAACTCAAGGCAGATCCGGATAACATCGGACATCTGGCCCGCCCAAAAATTCGCTTTGAAATTCAAGATACCGGCATCGGTATTCCCGAGGAAATGCTCAACGAAATTTTCCTTCCCTTCCATCAAGTTGGAGATAAAAGTCGGATGGCAGAAGGCACCGGACTGGGACTCGCCATTAGTAAAAAATTAGTGGAAATGATGGGAGGAGAACTCCATGTCATCAGTCGTGTTGGCGAAGGTAGCCTCTTTTGGATGGAGTTGGAGTTGCAAGAACTTCCAGAATGGGTAGATAGCAACTCCTTACCCTTAAGAATTAGAAATTAACCCTCAAAACCACAAAGAAAAGGGTAAAACCGATTCGGTTTTTTTAGGCTGTTTTAGGCTTTCTTTTACCCAAAAACGGTGGGACGACTGCTGGAGAGGATGGAATGTAAATTCACCACCTGACCAATCACGGCGATCGCCGGGGCCTCAAATCCACTCTCTTCAACCCCCTGGACAATGGTTTCTAATGTGCCAATCAGTTCTTCTTGATCCGGGCGGGTCCCCCATCTAATTAAGGCGATCGGGGTCTCTGGACTTAGCCCTGCATTCAGCAGTTCCTGGGTAATATAGGGTAAATTCTGCACGCCCATATAGACGGCGATGGTTTCTGAACCTTGGGCGATCGCCTGCCAATTCACCTGGGGTCGATATTTCCCCACGGTCTCATGTCCCGTCACAAAGGTCACCGAAGAACTATATCCCCGATGAGTTAAGGGAATTCCCGCATAAGCAGGGGCCGCAATTCCCGAGGTCACTCCCGGGACCACCTCCACCGCCACCCCAGCGGCCATTAAATCCTCCATCTCTTCCCCACCGCGCCCAAATACAAACGGATCCCCGCCTTTTAACCGCACCACAACCGCATGAATCTGCGCCTGTTCAATTAAAATCTGGGTCGTCTCATCTTGCTTCAACGAATGCCGTCCCCGGCGTTTTCCGGCATTAATTTGTTCCGCATGAGGATTAATCAGGGCGAGAATTTGCGGACTGACTAACGCATCATAAATCACCACATCCGCACATTCTAAGAGGGTTTTGCCCTTAATCGTCAGCAAACCCGGGTCTCCCGGTCCTGCCCCAACTAAATAAACTTTCCCTAACGTTCTTGCCTGTGGTCCGCTTGAGTTTGCAGATTGTACTACCATATTGACTCAACTTTAATCCTTGACTTTAGTTGCTGTAAATCGGTATGATTAACCTAGGTTTATTGCGTTAAAATGTATCAATAATATCTAAAAAAGATTTGGGTTATGGAATTCCAGGCCCATTTCTGATTTCTAGTTTAGGCTATTTGTAATCTGGATGACAATTCGTATCTTTGATTACCAGAATGAATTTTAAATGATTGGATTACATTTAGATTATGCGATTTTTGCATGATTGGGAAGGGAACCACGGATTTCAC